>CAZIEN010000079.1:0-1510 GCA_964538315.1 uncultured Candidatus Saccharibacteria bacterium | reverse complement strand
CTCCAACGCGCTTGAGCAAGAGCGCGGTATTACTATTTATGCTAAAAATGCCGCCGTTACTTATAAGGGCACCAAGATCAATATTGTAGATACTCCGGGCCACGCCGACTTTGGCTCGGAAGTCGAGCGCGTGCTTCGCTCTATTGACTCGGTAGTCTTGGTGGTCGACGCGCAAGAGGGCCCTATGCCCCAAACCCGCTTTGTGCTTAAAAAGTCTCTCGAGATTGGTCATAAGCCAATTGTGGTGTTAAATAAAATTGATAAACCCGCTGCCGATTGTAAGCGGGCTCACGATGAGGTGTTTGAACTCTTTTTTGATTTAGGGGCCACCGAGGAGCAACTTAATTTTAAAACCGTGTACGCTATTGGTAAGGAGGGTGTGGCGATGCGCGAGCTTGCTGATCCGCGCGTTAACTTGGAGCCACTTTTAGATGTTATTTTAGAGCAAGTGCCACCAGCACCGCATGAGGCCGATAAGCCGCTCCGGGCCCAACCTTTTAACTTAGGTTACGATAACTTTCTCGGTCGCTTGGCGATTGCTCGGGTGTATGAGGGGACGATTAAAACTGGCAGCAAACTTTTTATTAAAAAAGCTGATGGCTCGGTACACGATGGGCGCGTGACTAAACTTTTTACCTTTGCTGGTACGGGGCGTAAAGAGGAGGAGAGCGCCGAGGCGGGCGACATTGTCACTATTGCCGGTGTACCCGAGATTTATATTGGTGATACTGTCTGTGACTCGTTAGAGGCGGAGCCGTTGCCGGTGATCCATGTGGATGAGCCAACGATTGCCCTTAACTTTTTGGTTAACAACTCGCCGTTTGGTGGCCGCGAGGGTAAGTTTGTAACGGGCCGACAAATTAAAGAGCGCTTAGAGAAGGAGCTTGAGGTTAATGTGGGTCTTAAAGTTAATTTTGATAACGATACCATGCAAGTGCACGGTCGCGGTGAGTTGCACATTGCCATTTTATTAGAGACGATGCGCCGCGAGGGTTATGAGCTCCAAGTGTCGCAACCACAAGTAATTATTAAAGAGATTGAGGGTGTAAAGAGTGAGCCCTTTGAGGAGGTCACAGTAGAGGTACCGAGTGAGGCCCAAGGCACGGTGATTGAGAAGTTGGGCAAGCGTGGCGCCGTGATGACTAATTTAAAAATGGAGGGTGACAGGGTGCGGATGATCTTTGAGGGCCCAACGCGCGGCTTGCTTGGTTATCGTGGGCAATTTGTAGTCGATACTAAAGGCGAGGGCATCTTTGCTAGTCGAGTGCTTGGCTTTAAACCTTATGCCGGCGAGATTGAGAAGCGGGCCGTGGGCTCGATGATCTCCATGGCCGCTGGTAAGGCACTTGCCTTCTCCTTAGATAACTTACAAACTCGCGGCACGCTTTATATTGGTGCTAATACGGAGGTGTATGAGGGGATGGTGATTGGCAGTACCTCTAAGGGTGAGGAGATGAGTGTTAACCCCACTAAGGGTAAACAACTTACCAACATGCGCGCCTCGGGTACG
>CAZIEN010000078.1:0-1531 GCA_964538315.1 uncultured Candidatus Saccharibacteria bacterium | reverse complement strand
GATGAATCTATTATGAAGTTGGGTGACCGACCCAAGGTGGGGGTGGACGCCGTGGGCACTGGCTCACTAGGCTTAGATCTCGCCCTGGGTATTGGTGGTATGCCGCGTGGTCGGATTATTGAGATCTATGGACCCGAGTCGTCGGGTAAAACCACCCTCGCGCTCCATGTAATTGCTCAAGCCCAAAAGGCCGGTGGTATTTGTGCGTTTATTGATGCCGAGCACGCCATGGACCCCGAGTACTCTAAAAAGATTGGGGTAAAAATTGATCAACTCCTCCTGTCTCAACCGGACTATGGCGAGCAAGCTTTAGAAATTGCTGAGAGCCTTATCCGCTCGGGTAAAATTGATGTGATTGTGGTTGACTCGGTGGCTGCCCTCACACCTAAAGATGAGATTGAGGGTGATGTCGGTGCCATCCATGTGGGTAAACAAGCTCGCTTGATGAGCCAAGCCTTACGTAAAATGACCGCCATTGTGGCTCGGTCTAAAACTGTGGTGATTTTTATTAACCAAATTAGAATGCAAATTGGCGTGATGTTTGGTAATCCAGAGACGACCCCAGGTGGTAAGGCGCTTAAATTTTACTCCTCGGTCCGCCTTGATGTGCGCCGTATTGCCCAGATAAAAAAAGGTGAAGAGGTGGTGGGCGGCCGGGTACGGGTGAAGGTGGTTAAAAATAAAGTTGCCGCCCCCTTTAAACAAGCCGAGTTTGATATTCTTTACAACGAGGGTATCTCCCCCGAGGGCGAGGTCCTAGCCTTGGGTGAAAAATATAAATTACTTAATAAGTCCGGTGGCGCTTATACTTACGGTGAGCTTAAACTCGGCCGCGGTTATGACGCCGCTCGCACTTACTTAAAGGATAATCCTAAAATTAAGACCGAGTTGGTAAAGAAGGTCCGCGAGGCTTTTAACCAACCAACTGACTAGACTTCTCCTCCTACCTCGGCTATAATCCCTCCCGTATGGCATTACTTGAATATAATGAAATAAAGCCTCGTAAATTTATCGTCCATGAGGGCGAGCCTTTTGAGGTCTTAACCTCACACGTCTTCCGCAAACAAATGCGCAAGCCCGTTAACGCTACCAAGCTCCGCAACCTCTTAACCGGCCGAGTGGCCGAGGTCTCCTTTGGCCAAAGTGAAAAGGCTGAGGAAGCCGAGCTGGATAAACGCGAGGTTAAATACTTATACACCAACCGCGGTGAGCACTGGTTTTGTGAGAAAAATGACCCGAGTAAGCGCTTTAAACTGGAGCCCGAGTCCGTGGAGGGTAAGATTGAATATCTTAAACCCAACGATGTGGCTACCCTCCTCTCCTTTGACGAGCGGATTATTGGTCTCTCGATCCCAATTAAAGTAGAGCTTAAAGTAGTAGATGCACCACCTGCCGTGAAGGGTAATACCGTCCAAGGTGGTTTAAAGCAAATTAAAATGGAGACTGGCCTCACTATTAACGGCCCAATGTTTATCAACGAGGGTGACATCCTCCGTATCAATACCGAGACTGGCGAATATGTCGAGCGAGT
>CAZIEN010000077.1:0-1582 GCA_964538315.1 uncultured Candidatus Saccharibacteria bacterium | reverse complement strand
CGCGTTCAGAATCTGATTATTATTTTGACGTTTCATTTCCATAAAATTTTAGAGATTAAATCTTTTTAAGGTCAACGTCTAAGGCTAAGCCACGGAGCTCGGAGAGCATCACGTTAAACGAAGCTGGGACATTAGGCGGGCGAATCGACGTGCCCTTAACAATAGAATCAAAGGTGCTAGAACGGCCCACAATATCATCGGACTTAACGGTTAACATCTCACGCAAGGTGTGGGCGGCACCATAACCCTCGAGGGCCCAGACTTCCATTTCTCCAAAGCGCTGACCGCCACCTTGGGAGCGACCGCCAAGCGGCTGTTGAGTAATAAGCGAGTATGGACCAATCGAGCGCATGTGAATCTTGTCCTCTACCATGTGCGCGAGCTTTAAGATATACATGTGACCGATAGCAATTGGTTGCTCAAAGGCCTCGCCCGTTTGACCATCAAAGAGCGTTACCTTACCCGACTTATCAAAGCCGGCGGTAACCAACTCCTTCTCAATCTCATCAGCGGTCACACCCATAAACACCGGGGTAATGGCTTGATAACCAAGCGTACTCGCGGCTAAACCTAAATGCATCTCAAAAATTTGACCCAAGTTCATACGAGACGGCACACCGAGTGGAGTGAGGATCACATCTACCGGTGTACCATCAGCCATGTACGGCATGTCCTCCTCGGGCATAATGCGGGAGATAACACCCTTGTTACCGTGGCGACCAGCGAGCTTATCACCCACTGAGACGGAGCGGAGTTGCGCCACTTGGATGTGAATGCGCTTTAAAATACCGGACTCTAATTTATCACCGCGATCACGAGAGAAAACTTTAACCCCAATTACCCGACCGCGCTTGCCGTGAGGCACCCGGAGTGACGAGTCTTTAACATCACGAGCCTTCTCACCAAAGATCGAGCGGAGTAAACGCTCCTCGGGAGTTAACTCGGTCTCACCCTTAGGGGTAATTTTACCGACTAAAATATCGTTGGGTCGGACCTCAGCACCAATGCGGACAATACCGTCCTCATCCAAGTTTTTAAGTTTGGTCTCACCAACATTAGGAATATCGTGAGTAGTCACCTCTGGACCGAGCTTGGTATCGCGGACATTACAATCAAACTCCTCAATATAAATGCTGGAGAATTTACTATTCTTCACCAAGCGCTCGGAGATAATAATGGCGTCCTCATAGTTCATACCGCCCCAAGCCATAAAGGCCACAAGAGCGTTTTGACCTACGGCTGTTTGACCCTCCACGCTCGACGAGTGATCACCAAGCAAGGCACCCTTTTTAACCTCGGTACCAGGCGTTACAATTGGCCGCTGATGGTAACAAGTGTTGTCATTAGTTTTAGAAAAAGTCACCAGTGGGTAAACATCCTCCTCACCATCTTTAGTTTTAACTACAATTTTAGACCCGTCGGCATGAGTAACGGTGCCGGGGCGACGAGCGAGGATTAAGCGGCCAGAGTCCACAGCGGCCTTACTCTCCATACCGGTGGCCACCACTGGGGCCTCGGGCACAATACAAGGCACGGCTTGCTTTTGCATGTTTGAACCCATGAGGGCGCGGTTGGCGTCATC
>CAZIEN010000076.1:0-1584 GCA_964538315.1 uncultured Candidatus Saccharibacteria bacterium | reverse complement strand
GACGAGATTATCTACTTGCCCTCGCTTGCCACTATCAACCCAGGTTTATATTGGGAGAAGCGAGGGAGCAACAAGTGCCGGTATGAATCGTCTTTGGCTGAGGCTCAAGCTTTGGACCGGCGCTTGCACGACGCTTGGGTGGGTTGTCAAAAACGAGCCACCTGGACCTATCTTGCCGGCACAATGGAAGAAAATGCGCGAGCGGTATTGCAAATTGTGGCAGAAAATTTAGCAGGAGAGGTGGGATGAGTAAATTAATCACTAGTTTGGAGATTGAGCGGAAGTGGCGTCTGCCCAAACTGCCACCCGAGATTGAGCACTCGGATTATAAAAAAATTCCCTGTGTGAAGTTGGTGCAAGGCTACTTGGTAATTGAGAAGGGGGTAGAGTTACGCCTCCGACGCGAGGGGAGCAAATACTTTGCCACTCGTAAACGAGGTAATGGCGTGGTGAGAGAGGAGAAGCAGGTCCCCATTAATGAGTCGGCATTCACCTTGTTGACCGCCGGGTTTACCGAGGGCCAATTGGTGCAAAAATGGAGATTCTACTATCAGTTAAATGGGTTCATGTTGGAGTTTGACCTCTTTGAGGGTCATCTCCAAGGCCTCGTCACGCTAGAAGTAGAGTTTAAGAGTGTGGAAGAGGCCTCGACCTTCTCTCTCCCGGTTTGGATTATTGGCGCGGTGGAAGTAACCGGTGACTCCAAATACGCCAATAAGAATTTGGCCCTGCATGGTTTGCCCTAAGCCCTGCGGGGCTTTTTATTTTGCTCTTTACGAGTTATAATTAAGATGGCGATTTATTATTAACTTAACCTTATTATTTGGGTTATGAAAAAATTTCTCTTAATCTTAGCCTTGGCGATAGTGTTACCACTCTCGGCCTCGGCGGCTCGCTTGGAGACAGGCGATCAATTTATTCTCCCAGCAGGGGAACAATCTCTGGGTAATACCTATGTGGGGGCGGGGAGTGCCTCAATTTTGGGCCAAGTGGCGGGCGACTTATATGTGGGCGCTGGTACCACGGTGATCTCCGGCCAAGTTACTGATGACTTAGTTATTGCGGGTGGCAACACTACTATTACTGGTGACGTGGGCGGTGATGTCCGGGTGCTAGGCGGCCAAGTAGTAATTACTGGTCGGGTGGGTGGTGATGTGATTGTAGTGGGTGGAGCTCTTAATTTGGGTGGTGAGGTAGCTGGTGACCTAGACTTTATTGGCGGAGTGCTTAAGGTGGCCGATAATGCTAAGGTGGGCGGTGATTTAACTTATCGCTCGGATCGCAAGGCTGATATTAGTACTAACTCTTATATTGGTGGCAAAATTACTTATGATAAAACCATTGCCGAGAAGTTAGGTGTATTAAAAGATGCCGCTGATCGTAACTCGCTTAAAACGGGCTTCCTGGCTTTATTTGGGGCGTGGCTCTTCCTTAAACTTTTAATGTTTATCTTTGCGGGGTTGGTGATCTTTTGGCTCCTCTCGGAGCCGGTGGAGCGGATAATTAAAACTAGCTTTAGTCATCCATGGCGCTCGTTAATTACTGGTTTTGCGGCCTTAGCGGCCGTGCCGGTGTTGGCGGTGA
>CAZIEN010000075.1:0-1656 GCA_964538315.1 uncultured Candidatus Saccharibacteria bacterium | reverse complement strand
TACCAAGTTAAAACGGCTTTAGAGGAGAATGCTCGCCCCACGGTGGCTCACTCTAAGGGTCGCGGTGAGGTCCGCGGTGGTGGTAAAAAACCCTGGAAGCAAAAGGGTACCGGCCGCGCTCGTCACGGCTCCTCCCGCTCGCCAATTTGGAAGGGTGGCGGTGCTACTCATGGTCCTAATAAGGAGAAGAAGTTTGGTAAAAAGATCAATAAAAAAATGAAGACCAAGGCTCTTTACACCGTGCTCTCACGCAAGTTCCGCGATGGGTTGGTGGTGTTGGTAGATGACTTGGGCTTAAGCGTGCCTAAGACTAAGGCCGCCGCTACTACCTTACAAGCCTTGGCTAAGGCCACTAAATTGGAGGCCTTGGGTTACAAGTTGGGTAAGCGCACCTTGGTGGTAACGCCGAGTGGTAGCGAGGCGGTTAAAAAGAGCTTCCGCAATTTACCATCGGCTTTAGCTATTACCGCTAGCGACTTAAACTTGCTTAACTTGCTCACTTACAAGCACTTAGTGATTGTAAATCCCGAGGAGACCTTGGCTAAGTTGAAGAGTCGCTCGGTAAAGGCAGTTAAACCAGCGGCCGTAAAAACAGTGGCCAAAAAAGTGGTCAAGAAAGTAGTTAAAAAAACTAAGACCGCTAAGACCAAATAATTTTTATGGCTACTACCACTTTAATCAAACCTATAATTACTGAGAAGGCGACCTTGCTCCAAACTGCCAAGTCACCAGCCTATGCCTTTTTAGTGGCGCCGGGTGTGACTAAGCAAGAGGTAATGAAGGCCGTGAAGGCTAAGTATAATGTCTCACCTCTCAAGGTGACGATGATTAACTTACCGCGCAAAAAGGTGACTAACCGCCGCAAGCCTGGCTTTAAACCCAGTAAGCGTAAGGCCCTCGTCTTTTTACCGGCTGGCAGCACTCTTAATTTGGCTTAATGATTTTTTATGAAGCACTACAAACCTACAACTAAATCCCAACGCAACACGGTATCTATTAACTACCGTGAGCACTTAACCGCCAGTGAGCCTCATAAGTCCCTAACTTACGGTCGCAAGCGACACGTGGGCCGCGATAACGCTGGCCGTATCTCTACTCGTCACAAGGGTGGTGGTCACAAGCGCCTCTACCGTGTGATTGATTTTAAATACAATAAGTTTGATATCCCCGCTAAGGTAGAGACGGTGGAGTATGATCCTAATCGCTCGGGCTTTATTGGCCTCGTGGTTTATGCTGATGGTGAGCGCCGCTACGCCTTGCTCCCTAAGGGCTTAAAAGTGGGCGACACCTTTACCGTCTCGGCCGACGCCTCGGTAAAATTGGGTAATCGCTTACCACTTAAGAAGATCCCCTCCGGTACCTTTATTTATAATGTTGAGACTAAGCCTCAAGGTGGCGCTAAGTTGGTGCGCTCGGGCGGCTCGTTTGCCGAGGTGTTGGCCAATGATGCCGGTTACACCAGTATTAAAATGCCCTCCAGTGAGGTCCGCAAGATTATTGATACCGCTTGGGCCTCTATTGGCTCCGTCTCTAACGATGAGAACAAGTTGGTTAAATTAGGTAAGGCTGGCCGCAGCCGCTGGCTTGGTATCCGTCCTACCGTGCGTGGCTCGGCGATGAACCCAGTGGATCACCCATATGGTGGTGGTGAGGGTC
>CAZIEN010000074.1:0-1904 GCA_964538315.1 uncultured Candidatus Saccharibacteria bacterium | reverse complement strand
CCGTTCTCGCGGTAATACTGCTTGTCATCATGCTCTCCGGCTTCATTGATCAAACGCCAGGAGTCACTATCAATAACATCGGCCAAACGCACATTTCCGTCACTATCAAGACCAAACTCAACCTTAAAATCGACGAGACAATACTTCCACATAGACCACGCTTCTTCCAGAATAAGGAAGGTTTGCTTGGCAATTTCTCCCATCCGTTGAAGACGATTTTTCTCGTCCTCACGATCGAAGACCTCATTGAGAGGTAGGGTGAGGAATGGCTTTTGGTTCAGCAATGCGTCTTTGGCCGCAGTTTTTCGCTCTTCGGCGGAGTGACCCGGGTAGAAGAGACTGACTTCACCCTTCTCCCAATCAATTTCCATCAGCGGGTCATCTTTCAGGAGTTTATACTCCTTACCACTCCTAACCCCACGCCACACTTTGCCAGAGGTTTTGAGGAAGAATTCGAGGACAAGGTCTTCAAAAACCTGACCCTTTTCACACTCCGGATGACGATCAAGGTAAGATCCGTAGGCTTTCCGGCGAACAACGACCTCATAGAGTAGCATTAGGCAGAAATGTGCCGAGAAAGCTACCTCGCCAATCTCCCCCTTAAACGCGACGGGGATACCCCTGAACTTTAAAAGTCTAAAGACGTTCGATGTCGTCTTGGTGGACAAAGCTGCCTTACCCACAATGACATCGTGCTTGGCGCCATCACCCGCCGTAATGTCATCTTTGGAGATGATAAAAACTTGGGTCGGATCATTCCTATCTTCAACAATGACTTTAGTTTTACCTTCGGCCAGAACCCTACCTGTAATAATATCCATACCAACCTCCCTTTCAATGAACCTATTGAACACACTCTATTAACTGGGGTACATCCCCATTAATTCTGCTCTCGATACTACCTAAAAAGGCTAGGAAAGCAAGTTAGATCTTCCAGCCGCGGAAGAGGTTTTTAAGTTGGCGAGCGCCGCGACGGAAGCGGGTTTGGCTTTTATCTTTAGTAGAAGTAATTTGTCTAATTAACTCATCGCGCACTTTATCTATGGCCGCGTATAAATCCTCACTCGTCTCCTCGGTAAAAATGTGTGGTCGGCCGGTAATTTGCAAATTAATAGAGCAACTAAAAATCTCTCCCGACTTATGATGCTCGGTGAGTTTAGACAACTCTACTTGAGCGAGCGCCGGGTCCACCTGACTAGAGATATATTTTTCTAATGACTGCACTTTCTCCTCCGCGTAGGCCTTAATGGCCGGGGTAAGCTCGAGGCCTACCGCCTTTAACTCTAGGTTAATCATGACCTACAGTATACGCCTTTAAATTTTTTGTACCAAGAGGAGATTGGTGCTAGAGACTTTACCAAAGGGCACCCCGGCGGTAATGACGATTTTATCGCCCTTTTTAACTAGTTTTTTGGCCAAAAGGGTCTTCTTAGACTTATCCACTGCCTCCACTACCGAGTCGATAGCATCACTTAAAACCACCGGGAAGCAGCCAAATGAGAGCGCTAATTGTTGATACACTTTTTGATCTGGAGTGAGCACAATCACTGGCTTGTGCGGACGATGCCGGGCTACCATCCGGGCGGTAAAGCCCGAGTTGGAGAGCGCCACAATCCCCTCGGCGCCCACCTCATGAGCAATATTTAAGGCCGAGTAAGAGATCGCGTCGGTCACGGTTTTAGTCGAGAGATGAGAGTCTTGGAGGATCTCATGGTGCTCAATCTCCTCCTCAGTGCGCTTGGCAATTTTAGCCATCATCGCTACTGCCTCTAGTGGGTACTTACCAAGCGTGGTCTCCTCACTAAGCATCACCGCGTCAGTGCCGTCAAAAATAGCGTTGGCCACATCGTTAACCTCAGCCCGAGTAGGCACTGGTGATTTAATCATCGACTCCAACATTTGAG
>CAZIEN010000073.1:0-1946 GCA_964538315.1 uncultured Candidatus Saccharibacteria bacterium | reverse complement strand
TCCAAACCAGCGGGTTAAAAGTAAGTCACTTGGGCCGTGGCCTCTCCCACGGCAGTGAGTTAGAGTACATTGACCCCGAGACGCTTAAAAATGCTTTAGAGCACCGAGTTTAACTTACTTCATTTTAGAAGTCACTTGGTGGATCTCCTTGGTTAACTCGTTATTAATTTTAATTAAGCGATGGATCTCGTCTTGGAGTTTTAAAATCGCCTCGGCATCACGGTAAGTTTGATGAGCCTGACGCTCGGAGGCCTGCGAGAGGACCTGCTGACCCACCGCTAAAATTGGCAGGGCCAAAAGTTGGACGATATTGCTTAAAAAGAGGAGGAAGGTAAAGGGGTAAGGATCCGACTTTAAAAAGCCCACTCCTTGCGTGGCTAAAAACATCCAGCCAAACATCCAAATAAACAAGATGTAAAACATGGTCATAGAGCCAAACCAACGCGTAATTAAAACCGCTAACCCTTGATTAAAACCGTGGCGATTATTTTTAACTGGCTTGGGCGCATTTTTTTTACGCTCGGCCATCCACGACTCATGAGTGTAAAGAGTCGACATAAATATTAAACTTAACTACAGTTTACTGGCATCACACTTAAACCGCAACTAAAAAATCCCCCACCTGGGGGATTTTTAATTATTTAGTCTTGAGATCGGTAATCTTAACTTCAGTAAAAGGTTGGCGGTGGCCATAAACCTTGTGGTAACGGACCTTGGCCTTGTAGCGGACCACGCGGATCTTATCGGTCCGGCCGTCGGCTACCACCTCGGCCTCTACCTGGGCCCCCTTAACGGTAGGGGCGCCTAAAGTGGTCTCCTTGCCATCGTCAGTAAGTAAAACCTCGTCAAAAACGACCTTACCCCCCTTACGGGCCTCCTCCGGCAACTTCTCCACCTTTAATACGGTCCCCTCGGAGACCCGGTATTGCTTGCCACCTGTCTTAATGATTGCGAATGCCATAATGGGTCTAATTCTACACAAAATCAGCCTAAAAGCAAGGGCTGGGCCCTTACTCCAAATTGGGCTTGTCTAAAAGGCTAACCTCAATATCTACCTTGGTGTCAGAGATGCGGTAAATGTCTTTATCAATCTTACCCAGCTCCTTATAGGCACTATTGTAATGAGAGACGGTGGTCCCCAAGGCCGCGCCCAACTTACGATAATAATCCTCATACGAGCCCATGTGTTTACCCAGCTCGCCCACGCGCTTTTGGATCTCTACGGCCCGCTTCTCAATCTCTAAGGCCTTTAAGCGTTGCATCACTGTTTGCAAGTAGGCCAAAAAGGAGGTCGGCGAGACACTAATCACTTTATATTTATTAGACGCTCGTTGGATCAAGTTCTCCTCCTCGCCACCGCCCACTTGGTTGGTTAATAAATCATAATAAATACCCTCACTGGGGATAAACATAAAGGCAAAGTCCATGGTATTTTCCTCTGGTCTAATGTACTTGGCCGTCTCTTGGATCCGGAGTTTAAGATCATTTACAAAGGCCTTCTCGGCGGCCACCCGGTCCGCGCCCTCGGGCGTATGGATAAAACGATTATAATTCTCAAGGGAGAACTTGGAGTCCACCGGCACAATCTTATCGTTAATAAACACCGCGGCGTCTACAATCTCCCCATTTTGGAAGGGGTACTGCATTTTATACATCCCGGGGCCTAACACATTTTTAAGCACCGTCTCTAAGTAATACTCACCCAAGATCCCGCGCTGTTTAGGATTTTTTAAAATATCTTGAAGATTTTTAAGTTGTTCGGCAAAGCCTTGGGTCTGGCGACCGATCTCTTTAACACTAGTTACCTCTTGGGTAATCTCTTTAATTAAACGCGAGGACTCAGTAAATTGGTGTTGCACCGACTCGTGCAAGTTTTTAGACGACTCGGTGAGGCGATTATCCATGGTGCGGGTTAACTCTTGGAGTTGCTGTTGGAGCATGAGGAG
>CAZIEN010000072.1:0-2042 GCA_964538315.1 uncultured Candidatus Saccharibacteria bacterium | reverse complement strand
CTCCACTTAGTGCTTGGCTTCTCGGCTGGAGCAGTGCTCGCGGTGGCCTTTTTTGATCTGATCCCCGAGGCGATCACCTTTGCTGGCGGTGATATTACCAAGGCTTTAACCGCGGTGTTTGGGGCCTTCCTTATTTATATGATCTTGGATCGCTCGCTCTTTTTACATCAACACAGTGAGGAGGAGTGCCACAATGAGGCTCATGATCACAACCAAGCTCGCGGTCGCTTTGGCGCCGGCTCACTCTCGCTCCACAGCTTTTTAGACGGTGTGGCGGTGGGGGTCGCCTTCCAAGCGGCACCGGCTTTAGGTTTAGTGGTGGCGCTCGCGGTATTTGCTCACGGCTTCTCCGATGGCATTAATACCGTGACGGTGATTCGTCGTCATGGCGGTAGCAAGGCCGAGGCCTTTAAGTGGTTAGCCGTTGATGCCGCGGCGCCTTGTTTAGGGGTTATCTCAACCTTCTTTTTTACCCTCCCTACTGGGGCGATTGGTTTTATGTTGGCAATTTTTGCCGGCTTCTTCCTCTATTTGGGGGCGAGTGATCTTTTACCCGAGAGTCATCATGGGCATCAAACGCACTTTACCACCGTGGCCACAGTGGTGGGAGCGGCCGTGGTGTGGGGAATTGTTAAGGCGTTGGGGGTATAAGTAAAGTTGACAAAAAGGGCCTTTGGGTATATACTTAAATCAATAAATTAGTCGCCCGCGAGGGCGTTTTTAATTACCAAAATTATGAAATTATTGACCTATTTAAAGGAGACTAAGGGCGAGCTCGCTCACGTTAACTGGCCAACCCGCGACCAGGCTATTGCTTATACTTTAATCGTTATTGGTCTCTCGGCCGTGGTGGGTATCTTGCTTGGGGCGTTTGATTTTATCTACACTTCGCTTATTAAGCTAATAATTATTTAAACCTTATGGCTAGGCAAGAACTAAATCAGGGTCGCAATTGGTATGCCATCCACACCTACGCCGGTTATGAGAACGCGGTGGCCCGTAACTTAAAGCAACGCATTGAGTCCTTGGGTATGGAGGATAAAATTTTTAACGTCCTCGTACCGACGGAGAAGAAGGTTAAGGTTAAGGGTGGTAAGCGCGTGACCGAGGAGGAGAAGATCTACCCTGGTTATGTGTTGGTAGACATGATTGTTACCGATGACTCGTGGTATGTGGTGCGTAACACCCCACGCGTGACTGGTTTTATTGGCGCAGGTGTAACGCCGGTGCCACTTGAGAAGAGCGAGGTAGACTCACTCTTTGCTCGCATGGGTGACGACAGTGTGAAGCATAAAATTGACCTCGTTATTGGCGAGGCAGTGCAGATTGCTGATGGCCCATTTAAGGAGTTTGAGGGTAAGGTGAGTGAGGTGGATATTGATCGGGGTAAGGTTAAGGTGCTCGTCTCCATGTTTGGTCGCGAGACCCCGGTAGAGCTCGACTTCTTGCAGGTTAAGCGGATTTAAGGTAGGGTATCAAAGTTACTTATGGCTAAAAAAATCACTAAAAAAATCAAATTACAGATCCAGGCGGGCAAGGCTACTCCGGCTCCACCGGTAGGTACCGTGCTTGGTCCGGCCGGTGTTAATATTGGCGACTTTGTCCAAAAGTTTAACGCCGCCACCGCCGAGATGGGAGGCAATGTGATCCCCGTAGAATTAACGGTTTATGAGGATCGCTCCTTCGACTTTATTTTAAAAACGCCGCCGGCGGCTAACTTAATTATGAAGGCGATTAGCATTGAGAAGGGCTCGGGTAAAAACTTAACCTCTAAGGTTGGTAAAATTACCAAGGCTCAAATCCGCGCCATTGCCGAGCAAAAGTTGCCCGACTTAACCGCCGCGAGCCTCGAGGCTGCCGACCGCATTATTGAGGGCACCGCCCGTTCAATGGGGGTAGAAGTTAAATAATAAAATTCTAAAAAGTAAAGCAAAAATCGGCCCTTGAGCCGATTTTTGCTTTTATCTGTTTTGTGATAGAAATAAGCCTAGCTCATCAGGAGCTTGAAAACTAAATAAACCAAACCAGAAATGGTAAATATG
>CAZIEN010000071.1:0-2060 GCA_964538315.1 uncultured Candidatus Saccharibacteria bacterium | reverse complement strand
CGGTAAAGGGATCGGGAGACTTTTCGCGGGCGGAGAGGGAGACGCGCATGGGCCAGAGCACATCGCCGCGGCCAACCTCGGTGGCAAAGTCCCAGATGGCGGCTTTAATATTCTCGGCATTCCAATCTTTATCCTCAATCTTCTCCAACAACTCCACCACTTTAGGTAAATGCTCGGTGGTTTTTAATAATTCTTTAGAAGGGCTAGGAGCGGTGAAGAAGTAACCTAACTCCCCCGCCTCATCCAACTTTTTAATCTCCTCCCAATTAGCCGCTTTGTCTAAAATGATGGCTGTAATCTTGGCGATTACAGCGGGATCCCTAGCGGGCAAAGCTTTTAAGACATAATCTACTTGCTCGCTCTGGGATAAGCGGCGCAGGTGCTCGCGGTTAAGCCAATTTAATTTATCTACGTTAAAAATGGCGCCACTAGTTTGCACCGCCTCTAAACTAAAGCGCTCTACCAACTCCGGGAGGGTAAAGATCTCCTCATCAGTTCCCTCCCCGCCGGCCTGGGGCGACCAGCCCATCAGAGCCATAAAATTGACCATAGCGGCTGGTAAATAGCCTTGGGAGAGATATTCCCCTACCCCGGTGGCTCCGTGGCGCTTAGAGAGCTTAGAGCGGTCTGGGGCGAGGATTAGGGGTATATGGGCATATTGCGGGCGGGTATAACCCAGGGCCTCTTGGATGAGGATTTGGCGCGGGGTGTTGGAGATATGGTCCTCACCGCGGATGACATGGGTTACGCCCATGGCGGCGTCATCCACCACCACCGCCAAGTGATAAAGTGGCTCCTCTAAACTCTTAGCAATTACAAAGTCCGCGAGCTCGGTGGTGTCAAAGGTAATCTCGCCTTTAATAAGATCGGTAAAGGTAATTTTAGCCCCCGGATTTTTAAGCCTTATCACCTCTTTACTCTCACCCTCCGTCTCTTGCGAGACGTAAGCTTTACCTGATTTTATTAACTCCTCTAATTTAGCTTTGTAAATTTGCGTGCGCTCGGATTGATGAGTAATCTCGCCATCATGTTTAAGACCGAGCTGGGCTAAACCGTCTAAAATATTATCTTCAAACTCTTTGGTACTGCGGGCCTTGTCGGTATCCTCAATGCGGATAAAAAATTGCCCACCCATTTTATGAGCATAAAGATAATTAAACAGCGCAGTGCGAGCCGTGCCTAAGTGTAAGTTGCCAGTTGGACTGGGCGCAATCCGGACTTTAATCATAAGTTAGTAAGCTGATTTTACCATTTTCTATCAATAATTCTAGCCTTTATAAAAAGGCTAATTTTATTGACATATTATTATAATATGATACTTTTTGGTCAATCGTGGAATGTTTCCATGACCCGCTTCGGTGAAGCGCAATTTCAAAGGAGTTCTTTGCTATGATCGCTAAGTTTGACAATGTATCTGGGGCCAACTTGGTCACACTTCTCTCCTTCATCCACAGTGATGAAAATTGTGTGGAATTGGCTTGGACCAAGCCTACAAAAAATGTAATTGTTACTGTCAAATCAGTTACGCCGCCGCAAAGTATAGTTGGAGGGTATAACATTACCCTGGAAATCACGGAGTATATTTCTAAGTCACCTACCGGCGGAATGAATCGTGTGGACCCCAAGTATCTGCTAAGGGTATACTTGATCCTTGGTTTAGGGCAAAAAAGCGGCCTTGTTTCTGAGGATAAATCTCCGGTAAGTGAGGAATGTCCACGGATCCCGGCTGGCACCAAAGTGAGGACCACTCAAGCGAATATGGAACTCTGTAAGGATTTTACTCGTGAGGCCTGGTATGATCGTAAATGGGGAGTTTTCGGAATTGTAATTGGTCATCATGATTCACATGGTTTGTGCTACGAAGTAGATTATGGAGACGGAACAACCGGATACCATGATCCATCTGAGATAGAGGTCATTCCCGCTGGCGCGAGCTAGAAGTTTAGAGCGGCTCCAAACTTGGAGCCGCTCTTTTTATTTTACTTCTCGTGTTCGAGGGCGATGGTTAAAATTTGTTTAGCGATAATCTCGCCGGCCTCCGGCCGTTTAAAGGCCTTAGC
>CAZIEN010000070.1:0-2061 GCA_964538315.1 uncultured Candidatus Saccharibacteria bacterium | reverse complement strand
GATCAAGCCATCGTCGCCAATGAGGAGGCCGCCTAAAATGGCAATGGTCCGACTGCGCCACACACTCTTCATCTTGTAGATTTGCATGGGCTTATTGTAACAACAGGTCGGCCACCTCGCAAATATTGCCGGCTCCGACGGTTAAAAACAGGTCATTAGGGGTTAAATTACTTTTTAAATAACCAACGATCTCACTAAAATGATTAAAGCTTTGAGCCTTGGGGCCAATGGCGCCGGCTAAAATCTCACTACTAATGGTTGGGTCCGGGGCCTCGCGAGCGGCATAAATAGGGGCCAATAAGACCTGGTCCGCTAGTTGTAAGCTCGCGGCAAAATCATTGAGCAAAAGTTTGGTCCGAGAGTAGAGGTGTGGTTGGAAGATAACAACCAAGCGCCGCGCGGGGAACTTGTCGCGCGCGGCGCGGAGTGTGGCTTTAATCTCCGTGGGATGATGAGCGTAGTCGTCGTAAATTAAAGCGCCCCCCGCCTCCCCCTTAAACTCAAAGCGGCGCCACGTACCGCGGAAGGAATTGAGGGCCTTAACCACCACAGTAGAATCAACACCCAGCACCCGGGCGGCACTAAGCGCCGCCCGGGCATTACTCACATTATGCTCCCCCGGCACCATTAAATTTAAACCCTCAATCCCCTCTTCACAATAATCAATGACTTTGCATTTAGCACTCGCTACCACTACCTGCAAATTAAGATTATTTTTATCACAAATTAAAAATCCATCACTCGGGATCTTCTCCACCAACTCTACAAAGGCACTTTGGATATCGGCGAGATCTTTATAATAATCCAAGTGATCTTCATCAATATTAGTGATCACCACGATCTTAGGTGAGAGATTAAGGAACGAGCGCTTGTACTCACAGGCCTCGGCAATTAATAAATCACCTGAGCCAGCCACAAAGTTAGTTTTACTCCCATCGTCATTAAGCATAAAACTCCCCACCACTACTGTGGGCTCCAACTTAGCCGCCAGGGCAATTTGGGCAATCATCGCCGTAGTAGTGGTCTTACCATGAGTGCCCGCCACGGCCACCGTTTTTTTATTTTTAGAAATCTCGCCTAGCGCCTCAGGGTAAGTAATCGCCGGAATATTTAAAGTCAAGCCGGCTACTCGCTCCGGGTTATCATGAGGGATAGCGATGGTATAAATAATTAAATCGGTGCCGGCAGAAACATTTTCCACCTTTTGCCCAATAAAAATTTTAGCGCCCAACTTAGCCAACTCGTCTGTCACTAAGCTCTCGCTCTGATCCGAGCCACTGACCTCCTTGCCCTCCAGTAACATCATCCTGGCAATCGCCGAGACCCCAATCCCCCCAATACCAATAAAATGCACTTTCTTAACCGCTTTTAAATCAACATTTACCATAGACTATGATCTTATCACGATCAGACGCTTCTTCCAGCCAGTGATAAATTTGGTGGCGGGGATGAATTGGTGGATGTCGGCATGATCTTTAGCCGCTGGGTCTAAAACTTCCGCTTGATCATCAGTTAAAGAAAGTAGGACTACAATATGACCCTCGTGGTAACCCACCTCATACTTACCCCACACCGAGGCCAGCACCGGCCCCCTCTTCAGCTCCTCCTTTAATTTATTTAAAGCCACCTCCAAACTCTCTTTAGCTAGATCTAGGTTATAAGAATTATTAAACCCAAAGTGCTGGGCCAAGCTGGCGAGCCCAGCATGCTTCCACCCCACCCCGGGCAAGTAAGCACCTTGGTCTAAACCTAAATGATAAAGCTCATCTAAATTGGTAACCTTATCACCCAAGAGCATGCCCAAACTGGCAATACCACAACCCTTAAGCTTGTGATCATCGTGCGAGAGATCTAAGTGTTGAGAATATTTTTTACTAATCATTTAAAATTCTCTTTATGGTGACCACCGGTGCCCAACCAGTTAAAAAGTCTTGCAAGGGCATCTCCACTACGCTCCCCTCTTCAATAATTGGCTTTTCTGATAATCGAGTGGAGGCGGCATGGATAACTGTTTGATCTTGAGTAAAAATACCCACATGACCAACCCCTTGGGGGAAATGC
>CAZIEN010000069.1:0-2082 GCA_964538315.1 uncultured Candidatus Saccharibacteria bacterium | reverse complement strand
TAACTGCCTCACCTCACTTTTTAATAATCCCCCTACTGGGAAAAGAGTTTTACTTAAAGTCCCCGATTTAATTTGGTATAAAAAGTAAGCTTGATCTTTACTCGTGTCCTTAGCTTTTAAGAGACTTTGATTTTTAATTTGGGCGTAGTGCCCAGTGGCCACAAAGTTGGCCCCCAACTTAATTGCCTGGTCATAAAAAGCGCCAAATTTAATGTACTTATTGCACATCACATCGGGGTTGGGCGTGCGGCCGGCCCGATACTCGGCCAACATATAATCCACAATCTTCCCTTTATATTCCTTAGATAAATCCCAAGTTACCAGCGGTATCCCTAAGTGAGCGGCGGCGCGCATGGCCTCACGGCGATCCTCGCGCCAAGTACATTTAATATTTTTATCAGTCTCGGATGGGTCCCAAACTTTTAAAAATACTCCCACCACCTCAAACCCTTGCTTCTTAAGCAAGGCGGCGGCTACCGACGAGTCTACCCCGCCGGACATACCTACAAACACCCTTCGACTTCGCTCAGGGTAAACTTTCTTCTTGGTCATTATTCTATCTCTAACACTTTTTTGTAGATCTCGAAAGTGGTGCGGATATCAGCCAGGGCCGTATGAGCCTTGTCGTTACTAATGCCATAAAAGCGAGCTAAGGAGTCTAAGTTATACCAACCCAAGTCGTTGTTATGATAATTTTTAGCAAAGGCCATGGGGATCAGGTCTAGTCGGTGGTAATGCATTTTATTTTCTAGACCCGTTTTTTTAAACGCGGCTTCTAAAAATTTAAAGTCGAAGTAAACATTTTGCCCAGCCATAATACAATCTGCAGTCTTGGTTTGAACCTCCTTCATCACCGACTCTAAATTACTAGCAAATAGCCAGTCAGCATCGTTGTAACTGTTAATCCTTAAGGCCTCAGGGTCAGCTGTTTCTAAATGCTCGGGCTTAACTTTATATTCAAACTCCTCAATTACCTCCAGTTTTGGTCCGCGACCCTCGACGGGGATTTGTTTTACAATAATGCCGCCAATTTCTAAAATCTCGTGCCGCTCAGGGTCAAAGCCGGTCGTCTCTAAATCAATAAAAGCTAGATTATGTTTTTTCATGCTTGCCTATTTTAACTTACTTAAGGTATTTAGCAATATTTTTAAGATGCTCTTTGTAAGTTACAGCATAATGAGTTACCCCCTTGCGATCAGCCAAATAAAACCAATACTCTGACTCTACCGGCTCAAGAGCGGCTTTAATTGATTCTAAGCCCGGGTTAGCAATGGGTTTAACCGGTAAGCCACTCTTTTTATAAGTCTCAGTGGCCACATCCACTTGTAGGCGCACATTCTGATCAAAGCGCTTCCATAAAATACCGGAGATCATCTCGCGATCAGCATAAATGTGCGCCTCCTTCTCTAAAATCGAGGCCATTTTAATAATCTCATCTAAACTCCGTTTGGATTTAAAAATGGCTAAGCGCAATGGATCAATATGGCGATTAAAGTTCTCATGCATCTCATCAATTAAGGCGCTAGTGGAGGCGGTAGGGAGGAAGAAGTAAGTATCAGGGAAGAGGTAACCTTGGGAGGTACTAGCTAGGAGTAAAAATTCTTTTTGTTTAAACTCGGGCAAGCGTTTAGCTAAAATGATAGAAATGTCAGTAACCTTGGCGCCCTCCGGGATCAATACTCTAATTGGCTCAATGTCATAACTACCAGTCAGTAAGCGGTACATCACCTCAAAAACCGTTAGCCGTCGGCCCAACATATAATCACCGGCAATAATTTTAGGATCACCGGGTAAAAGTTTTATTAACCCAGTAAATAAAAGTTCCGATTGAACCACCTTCTTCTCCTCTAAGTAGTTGCCAATTTCTGCCACCGTCATGCCTTTTTGGATCCTAATAATCCGTCCTTTAGGGAAGGCAGCCGGTGGTAAAATCCAAAGCAAAATAATCGCGAGAGCCAAACCAAGGGCAATACTAGCTCGGCGATGTTGTTTATAAAAAAGCGTTAAGCGCTCCCAGTTAATTTTTTTAGGCCACTTCATGGTTAAAATATGCCTTGGATCGGTAAGTTTGGTGGTGGCTCA
>CAZIEN010000068.1:0-2169 GCA_964538315.1 uncultured Candidatus Saccharibacteria bacterium | reverse complement strand
GTCTATCGCCACAGCCAGACGAGGATATTTTTCTTCCCGCCTTTTTTTGTAAACCTCTGCTGAGTGGAGGGCTCCACATTTTGGACACACCACATTCTCTACTCGTTTGTAGATAGGGGTGTTACCAAAACCAGGACCACCAATCATTGGATCTTGGCGATAACGATCAAATTCGTGGGTGACGCGGTACTCCAATGTTGTCTCGCAGGTGCAGGATTTTCCATCCAAAACAATGGACATATCCGATTCTGCGGAAGTCATGCGAACACCGGGGGACCACGGACATTCCTCTTCAACGAGATAAGTCCTTTCTCGACTCCTTCCTTTTTCGGGCTTACCACCTGGGACGTCTTCTAAGTCAACGTGCTTCAAGATTCTCACCTCCTTTCAAATTAGGTTTAGGTTGTCTAATTAAATCCTATCCCAAATTGACTAATTTGGCCAGCGGTATAGGATAAAATTGGATAAGGAAAGGAGAAAATTATGTGGGAACGAGTGGCTAATAATAGGCCCATACCAGCCATCAGACCAAGCCTACTGTGTCGTAAATGTCTTAGGATAATCCGTTGGCATCCCAACCTAATGGGATACATGCTAAAGGGTGAACCGGGAGAATATCAGAGGCATGTCTGCTGGCCAAGTGGATTTAAGAAACAAGGGAAATAACAGGTGAAAGGAATAAGGTTGTGGCACATGTACCAAAACGACTAAGTCGGGAGTATCAGGAGAGACTTAGACAAAACCCCAATTTGGACTTGGATCAAAAAACTGAAGATGATATCTGCTCAAAATGTGACCTACCCTTCAGAACCTGGGTACGAGGTAGGGATGGGGAAAGCGGTTATTACAAAGTTGGCTCGTGCCCGTGCAAGAAGAGGGCACTCAAAGAGGCCGAGGGGCGCAGGCAATACAGGCGTGTTTTTTAGGTCCCAGCGGCCCTCTCCGGGGCCGCTATTTTATTTAAAAAATTTTAGGCAAAATAAAAGGCCTCGTCTGCGCGAGGCCTTAACACTAAATAAAACACCTTCTAATCGCGATGAACTCCGATAAAAAATTGAACCCCGTCCTTATTCTTTTCGGTATCCCTTTCGATCTGGGATTTGGCCTCGCGGTAAGCCTCGTGGATTCTCCAACCGCCAATGATTGAGATAGATACAATGCCAATCAATAGATAGAAAGCCATTTGAATATTTTCATTCCTCTCCCTCCTTTACCCCTCCTAATGAGGTCCCAACTTCTAACCTTATGTGACCCTTGAGATCATCTTCAGTAAGTTGAAAACTCATTATTGGGTGGTGGCGGTTTTTCTTGTCAATTGATTCCCCGTGAAAGTAGAAGATTATCTCGTCACTCCACTCAAAGGTTGCTCTGGAAAAGGTAGCTTCAACCCCTTTTCCGTCCGTACCTTTACCGGTAGGTGTGGCCATGGCGGTAATTGACGGAGCAAAGAAGAAGACCTTATTTCTCTCTAGACCCAGCTTTTTTTCTTTGGCTAGGGCATTACTTGTGCCATTAAAATTAAAACCGAGAGTTTTGCCAATGGGGCCAGCCAGACGATGTTTACTGCCGGCTCGCTTATGTTTAGCCATTACTGATTCTCCCTATGAGTAAAGTGTTTTGTTTAAGAGCTGTTTTTACCTGTTTTAACTTAGCAAATTATGCCGCCACCCACAACTATTTGACCGTCATACACCACCACCGATTGCCCTGGGGCCAAGTCTGTTAGCGGTTTAGTAAAAGTAATTTTATCATCCTTAATTTGGCAAGTTAAAAGCTCGCCATGGTAACGGATTTGAGCCGAGTAAGTTTTATGATCAAGGGGCAAGTTAAACCAATTAGTCTCCGCTAAATTAAACTCCTGTTTAGCTAACTTGTTTCCCTGTGGATTTTGACTCACGGTTAAAGTGTTGGCCTTAATATCTTTGGCCACAATATAATAAGGCTTATCATTAGGCGTTTTAGTAGTGATAATAAAGCCATGCCGCTCACCTAAGGTATAAAGACCAGCGCCCTCATGAGTGCCAATTACCTCTCCCCTCTCACTTAAGACACTACCAGATTTAGTCTTTAACTCACTTTTTAAAAATTCTTTAAAATCAAATTTACCAATAAAGCACAGACCCTGGCTATCTTTACGCAGAGCATTGGGGAGCTTAAATTTTTGGGCTA
>CAZIEN010000067.1:0-2307 GCA_964538315.1 uncultured Candidatus Saccharibacteria bacterium | reverse complement strand
GAGCATAAGCCACTCTTTTTGTGCTTAATGATCCGAGCATGAGTGTCCATAAACTGCTTTAAGACCTCAAGATCTTTATAATCAATCTCCTTAATATTGTTAGTACAAAAATGACATTGTTTCATAAATAATAAATTTTAACTCTTAAAATGGGATATCGTCCGGATTAATCTCCTCGGTTGGATAATCAATACCCTCGCTCTTAGGCGCGGGTTGATCCTCAGTTGGGGCCTGACCACCAACTGGCGCCGGAGCCCCACCACCCTGACCCTCACGCTTAGGACCAAACTGCACGCGGTCGGCCACAATCTCGGTGCGATACTTCTTTTGGCCATCCTGGGCGTCCCAACTCCGAGTTTGCATCCGACCCTCCACTAGCACCGAGGAGCCCTTGTGGAGATATTGAGCGGCATAATCAGCCTGGGGCCCAAAGACCACAATATTATGATACTGAGTATCCTCCTGGCGGACGCCGCTTTTATCCTTCCACACCCTTGAGGTAGCCACGGCAAAGGAGGTCACCGCCGCACCCGATGGCAAAGAGCGCCTTTCTGGATCACGAGTCAAATTACCGATTACTATAGCTTTGTTTAAATACATAAGTTTACGCGGGTTTAGTGAGGAGTCCCTCAATCTCTTTATCAATCGCCTCCTCGGTCATTACCACCGGAGCCACCTCGGCCTCGGGAGTTTTATCGGTAGAGTCAGTAGGAGTAGTAGAGCGCTTGCGCGGAGCAAGAGCGCGCTTAGGGATCACAATTTTAGTGGCATCTTTAGGTAAAGAGAGGAAGGAGAAGCGGATAATCATGGGCTCCAACTTTAACTTCTCCTCTACTAAGGCCACGGCCTCAGGAGTTAAGTTAAGACGGATAGCGCCAAAGTAAGCCTCATTAAAGCTAGTGCGGCGATGCTCTACCGACTTGCTAATAGTGTAGCTTAGGCGGCTCATTTTAGGCTCCAACTCGCTAGCCACCGAGCCACCAGCGGCCAAAATAGCCGACTTAATAGCCTTGGTGACGGCATTACCTACCTCCTCGGCCGGAACCAATGGGGTAAACAAATAGCCGAGCTCATAAAGCTTGGTCTCGGGGCCACCTTTCTCCATCTCTGTAGACATGGTCCAATCCTAACAGAAGGCTAGGATATAGTCAAAATTTAAGCCCCGACGCTCTGGTCGGGGTCTCGACCTTAAGCGTCGAGATCAAAAATCCGCTTAGCATTGACTAAAATAGCCTCTCTCGCCTCCTCTAGAGGCAGGTCCTTTAACTCCGCTAGACGCTTATAAACCTCGATTACATACAACGGCTCGTTGCGTTTACCACGATAAGGCACCGGAGCCACATAAGGAGCGTCGGTCTCGGCCATCAGTTTATCTAATGGGATATTGCGGATAACCTCGTCATAATCATGAGTAAAAGTAATCACCCCCGTAAACGAGAGCGAGTCCCCACGGTCTAAAAACTTTTGGGCCACCGCCCACGAACCGGCAAAAAAGTGGGCGTGAGCCCTCCCCGCCTGCTCACTCTCCAGTATGGCCAGCACATCATCATAACTATCTCTAATATGCAGCATTAGTGGCTTACCTACCTCTTTAGCTAATTTAATATGTTGTTTAAATAACTCTTGCTGTTTATTTTTTACCGTCTCATCTTCCAATTTAAAATAATCCAAGCCGCACTCACCTATTGCCACCACTTTAGGGTGCTGGGCTAAAGCTTTAAAATAATCATAATCAAAAGGTGTTTCTACCTCATGAGGATGCATCGCCACAGTGGCCCACATATTTTCATTCTCCTCGGCTAACTTAACTACCTCGGCAGAGGTTTTAGCATCTGTGCCCACATTAATTACGCCGACTTTATTTTCTTTAAGTCGTTTAATTACCTCGGCCCGATCAGCCTCGTATTCAGGGAAGTTTAAGTGAGCGTGGATGTCTAGGTAATCCATTAATCTTTCCGGGGGAAGAGCGGCGCCTCCGGCGCCTTATTGGCCTTAACTAATTTTTTAATCGTCTCGCCAGTCTCGGGCATAAAGGGGTTCAACATTTGGCCAATGTTATACAAATTAGCCACTAACTCACCAATTAATTTAATCCCCTGCTCGGGATTAGATTTAACTAATTTAAAGGGCTCAGTACTTTGGATTTTTTGATCTAACTCAGCAATTTTTTGCCAAATTAAATCAGCGGCTTTATTAAACTCAAAATTGTTTACCAATTCAAAATATTCTGGAGAGATGTCATTATTTGTAGCTAAAGATGCACTCGGTAAATTATCTTGAGCCATTTTCATCACCCGACTAACTAAA
>CAZIEN010000066.1:0-2354 GCA_964538315.1 uncultured Candidatus Saccharibacteria bacterium | reverse complement strand
CTAGCTCACCGGCGTTTATCTCCCATAAGCGCTTATCATAAGTTACAACCTTATCACTTAAACCAAGTTGCTCGGCCAATAATTCAGCCGTCTCTTTAGTCCTAATAAAATCTGAAGCAATAATTAAATCAATCTTCTCACTAGCTAAATTTTTAGCCGCCAAAAGGACCTCCTCTTTACCATGAGTGGTTAAATGATCTTGATTACTAACTTTAGAACTAACTCTATTTTCTACATTACTAGTGGCCTCGCCGTGTCTAATGGCCCAATAATTATTTTTAGCTTTAGGTAGGAAAGGCTTTAAATCGGCTAGTGACCCCATCACTACCTGCTCATTACACTCCGCACACTTCCACACTGGTAGTGGCGCACCCCAAAAACGCGAGCGAGAGATCGCCCAATCCCGGGCGCCCGTGAGCCACTTACCAAACCGGCCCTCTTTAATGTGCTCCGGGACCCAAGTAATCTCCTTATTAGCGGCCACTAACTGATCTTTAAATTTAGTCACCTGCACAAACCAAGAGTCAGCCGCATAATTTAAAAGTGGAGTCTCACAACGCCAACAATGCGGATAAGAGTGGGTCACCAAAGCGGTGCTAAAAACCTTACCCTCAGCCAGCAACTTTTTAACCACCAATTTATCAGTCTCTTGATGAGCATCTTTAGGCTTAACCGAGAGACCGGCAAAATCTTTAACCTCGGGCTTAAATTTGCCATCAGTACCCACGTGTTGAATAAAAGGTAATTGCTCAACTTGGCAGAGTTGATAATCGTCATCGCCAAAAGCCGGCGCAATGTGCACTACTCCTGTCCCCTCCTCGGTGGTTACAAAGTCGGCGCCATAAACTTGACCCTCACTTTGATAATAATCAAAAACGGTTTTATATTTTTGGCCCAACAATTTTTTACCCGCCAGCTCTTTAATAAATTTAACCTCGGGACCAAAAACTTCTTCCACTCGTTTTTTAGCTAAAATAAATTTCTCTCCATCTTTTTCTACCACCACATAATCTAACTCGGGATTAATGGCTAAAGCTACGTTACCTGGCAAAGTCCAAGGGGTCGTAGTCCAAGCTAAGAGATAAGTACCAGGATCCTCTACTAACTCAAATTTAATAGTGACCGTTAAATCCTCAATATCTTTATAACCCTGATTAACCTCAAAGTTAGATAGGGTGGTCTCACAACGCGGGCACAAGTGCATACTCTTATAACCTTGGTAGATTAAACCTTGGTCATAAAGATTTTTAAAAATCCACCACACGCTCTCGGTATATGAGGCGTCCATGGTTTTATAATCATTATCCATGTCCACAAACCGGCCCAAGCGCGGCACAATCGCCCGCCAATCATCGGTGTAACGGAGCACGGTTTGGCGCGCCACCTCATTAAACCTACCAATACCAAAGTCTAAAATATCCTTTTTGGTTTTAAAGTTAAGATCATTCTCTACAATATTCTCCACTGGCAAGCCGTGACAATCCCAACCCCAACGCCTAGCCACATGCTTACCGCGCATGGTTTGATAACGTGGGATCGCATCCTTCATTGTGCCGGCTAAGATGTGTCCGTAGTGAGGCACACCGGTGGCAAAAGGTGGTCCATCATAAAAAACAAACTCACCGCCACTAGGTTTAGACTCAGTTTGTTTAAAAATTTGCTCGTCTTGCCAAAACTTAAGGATCTCCTCCTCGCGCTTAGCCAGTGAGCTAACCTCCACTTCAACCTCCTTTTTAGCCTTATTTTGTGCCATACAATATCTCGAGTATAACACAGGATTAAGCTTTGCTAATTTGACATTTACCATCTAGGCTCGTATAACTTAAGTAGGAGTTGGTCTTTATATTTAACTTCCCACTGAAAGGAGCTAGGTATGATCTTAAAGCTAAGTGTCACCTGTCCTCATTGTGGGACTCGTGGAGAAATAATATTCCCACCATTAGGAGCGATGATCCTCGGACCGTGCCCAAATTGCAACCAGATGGTCGTCATCTTTTGCAATCGGGTATTAAAACTAGACACCGGGATAATTGAGAGTGGAGATTTGGAGCAAAAAAAGCTCCACCTCATGAGTGCTTTAAGCGAGTTCTTATGGCCCCGAGTTGAGAAAGTGATCGAACAAATCACCCCAGAAAATCTTGAAGGGTTAAGGAATTATACAGAAGACGAAGACATAACTCCTCTTTCCCAAGACTCTGACGAAGCACCGGATTTGGATATTATGGATTTACCCCAAATTTCTCAAGCAGAAGTGGAGGAATTTGCCCAGTCTGAGCTAAATCAGATTGATGACGGAGATACCTTCCATAGATTTTTTGGATAGACAGTGTTTGAGCTCGTGCCCCCTGGCCCGA
>CAZIEN010000065.1:0-2416 GCA_964538315.1 uncultured Candidatus Saccharibacteria bacterium | reverse complement strand
TTTGCCCCTGGCTTACCCGATAAAAAATTTGCCCTCGACTTAGTGGGTGAGGTGATTAAAAATCGCCCCAAGCTCGACAATATTATTGAGAAGGCGGCACCCGACTGGCCGTTGCCGCAGATTGCGGTGGTAGATCGCAATGTTTTACGCTTAGGTTTATACGAGCTCCTCTTTGCTGATAAAAGCGAGGTCCCAGCCCGGGTGGCTATTAACGAGGCCATTGAGCTGGCTAAAACTTTTGGCGGTGAGGGCTCGGGTCGCTTTGTTAACGGTGTTTTAGGTGCCGTGTATAAAGAGATGGGTGAGCCGGGTAAAGATGAAGTGCCGGCTAAAAAGCGTCGCCCCAAGGATGTGCCTTATGAGCAAATGCCCATTGAGAAGTTGGGCGGCGCCGTCGTTTATACCCGTGCGGACGGTGAGCTTAAACTGGCCTTGGTCCACGACATCTTTGGTTACTGGACGCTATCTAAGGGGCATCTTGAACCAGAGGAGGAGCTTAAAGCTGGCACCGCTCGGGAGATTAAAGAGGAGTTAAACTTAAGCGTTACTATTGGTGAGAGCTTGGGCGCCAATGAGTACATTGCCTCCGACCCAGAGCGTGGTAAATTGCGTAAACAAGTTAACTACTTCCTCGCCGAGGCCGGTAAACCGGCCGAGCTCAAGTTGGGCGAGAAGGGTGGTTTAACCGAGGTTAAATGGTTCCCCCTTGCCGAGATTGCCGAGTTAAAAATGTATAACGATATCTTGCCGTTAGTGACTAAAGCGATTACTATTTTGACCCATGCCACCCACCACTAAATTTGCTGACCTTATTGGTTTAAAGTTTAACCGGCCCGAGATTTTGGAGCAGGCTTTTATCCATCGCTCATATTTAAATGAACATCGTGAGTTAACTCTTGAGCATAACGAGCGGTTAGAATTTTTAGGTGATGCAGTTTTAGAATTGGTGGTAACGGATTATTTATTTTTACAATATCCTGATAAGGCCGAGGGTGAGCTGACTAGCTTGCGCGCCGCTTTAGTTAACGCCGTAACTTTATCTGAAGTAGCGTCCAAAATGGGGATGAACGATTATTTATATTTATCTAAAGGTGAGGCCAAGGACACCGGCCGGGCCCGGCAGGTAATCTTGGCCAATACCTTTGAGTCAGTGGTGGGCGCCATTTACCTAGACTTAGGTTACAACGCCGCCCGTGATTTTATTGCTAAATATTTATTTAATAAAACGGCCGAGATTGTGTCTAAAAATTTGTGGCAAGATGCTAAGAGCTTCTTCCAAGAGCAGGCTCAAGAGCACTTAAGCACCACTCCTAATTATCGCGTACTCTCCGAGGTGGGGCCGGATCATAACAAGCGCTTTACCGTCGGTTTATTTATTGGTGAGGAGCAAGTGGCAGTGGGCGAGGGTCACTCCAAACAAGAGGCCGAGCAAAAGGCGGCTAGCCGCGGCTTGGAGGCCAAGGGTTGGCAGGCCCGCGTTTAACCGCGCTTGTGCTAAAATAATTTTATGCGTTTAGCCAGACTGGAACTCTCCGGCTTTAAATCGTTTGCTAAAAAAACGACTCTCCTTTTTGATGCCTCCATTGTGGGCGTGGTGGGGCCCAATGGCTCGGGTAAAAGTAATGTGGCCGAGGCCTTCCGCTGGGTACTTGGTGAGCAATCAATGAAGTCGCTGCGTGGTAAAAAGGGTGAGGATTTAATTTGGAATGGGAGCGATAAAGAGTCGCGCTCGGCGCGGGCCGTAGCGACGGTGGTTTTTAATAATGATGATCGTAAACTAGGGGTAGACTTTGACGAGGTGGCGGTGTCGCGTGAGGTCCATCGTGATGGTGTAAATGAGTATAAAATTAATGGCTCAACGGTGCGCTTGCGTGATGTGTTAGAGCTCTTGGCTCAAGTCTCACTCGGGCCCTCGGGGCATCAAATTGTGTCGCAAGGTGATGCTGATAGGTTGCTTAGTGCCTCGCCCGAGGAGCGTAAGGCGATGATTGAAGATGCCTTAGGTTTAAAAGTTTATCAATGGAAGTTGAGTGAGAGTCGCAAAAAGTTAGAGAAGACCGAGGAGAATAAAAAGCAGGTCGAGGCCTTGCGTCGCGAGATTGCGCCGCATTTAAAATTTTTACATAAACAGGTGGAGAAGATTGAGAAGGCTGGTGAGTTTAGGCGTGAGTTAAAACGCCTTTATCAAGAGTACTTGGGTCGCGAGGCGAGTTATTTAAACGGGCGGCAAGGTGAGCTAAAGGTTAAGGCTGAGGCGCCTAAGCGTGAGCTCTTGCAACTGGAGCGCCAAATTAGTGACTTAGAACAAATTATTGTTAAAGCTCGTGGCGAGAATCGTCGTCGCGATGATACCTTGGTCCAAAAAGAGTCTGAGCTTGCGATGCTTCGGACTAAAAAGGATGACTTGGCTCGGGCC
>CAZIEN010000064.1:0-2580 GCA_964538315.1 uncultured Candidatus Saccharibacteria bacterium | reverse complement strand
TAGAGAAGATGGCCGGTGGTGGTAAAAAGGAGTTGGTCATTATAGCCGAGGAGGTGGATGGCGAAGCCTTAACCACTTTAGTGCTTAATAAAATGCGCGGGGTGTTTAACACTTTGGCCATTAAGGCGCCCGGCTTTGGCGATCGGCGTAAGGAGCTCTTGCAAGACTTGGCAGTGGTGACGGGCGGCACGGTTATTACCGCTGAGCTGGGCTTAACTTTAGAGGCGGTGGAGCTCTCGCACTTGGGCCGAGCCCGGCGGGTGTTAACCAGTAAAGACAGCACCACTATTGTGGGTGGCAAGGGTAAGAAGGTGGAGATTAATGAGCGCATTGGCGCTTTAAAACAACAATTAGAGAAGCTGGGGAATAAATTTGATAAAGATAAACTTAATGAGCGCTTGGGTAAATTGGTAGGTGGCGTGGCAGTAATTAAAGTGGGTGCCCCCACCGAGAGTGCCCAAAAAGATTTAAAACAACGAGTGGAGGATGCCGTCTCGGCTACGCGAGCGGCAATGGAGGAGGGAGTGATCCCCGGCGGCGGCTTAGCATTATGGAACACAATTGAGATGTTAAGTGGCGCCGCCGGGGCCCCTACTACCGAGGCGGCCGTGGCCGCCCAAGAGATCTTGCGCCAAGTGTCGGCGGCGCCGCTGGCGGCGATTATTGATAACTCGGGTGAGTCAGTAGAGAAGACACTTAAAAATTTAAAAAATGCTAAGGCCGCGGCTAAGACTAAAGCCGATAAACTCTGGCTGGGCTTTAACGCTAGCACCAATGAGCTAATGGATCTTAAAAAAGCCGGGATTATTGACCCACTTAAAGTGACTAAAACCGCCTTTACCAACGCCATCTCTGTGGCCGCTAATTACTTAACCATTGGTGTGGCCATTACCAACTTACCTAAAGACGACTCCGCTAATGGCAACACCGGCCCTGGCGTGGAACTCTAAAAATTGATTTTAGCTCAAAATTAAGCTATTCTCCGGTTGTAATTAACCAAGTGGAGGCGTCGCATAGTGGTCTAGTGCGCGCGCTTGGAAAGCGCGTAAGGGTAATACCTTCGAGAGTTCGAATCTCTCCGCCTCCGCCAAAAATTAAAAATCCTATTTTTTAGTAATTTTCTTAGTAATCTTTGCAGATTTTTTGCTAGCCGTCTTCGCTACTTTTTTAACTGTTTGTTGGCTCTTTTTCCACCCCTCTTTCAACTTTTGGGCAAGAACCTGGATGTCACCTTCGTATATTTTGTATTGCTTGGAGTAATTGTCTGCTATGGCATCCACTGTTTGGTGATACATTGGTAAGGCAATTACCTTAGCTTTTTTGGCTTGACTTGCTACTTCTTTTTTCATCTTACTCATCAAGACTTTGACTTTCTTTTGATGCTCCTTAGCATTTGGTCCCAGTAGATAATAAGCGCCCACAGTCGCGGCGGACAAGGCGGCCACTGTTCCCCCTATCGCTATTTTCTCGCCTGTCGATATGCCCTTTTTTGTATTGTTTTTCATATGTTTATGTTTTTATAAACGATTAATAATTTTAATTCTTGATCCGTTTTTTCTTTTTCCTAAAAAGTAAATTAAAAACCACACTATCTCTCACATCATCAAGTATTTCTTTGGTAGTATCTCCAATATTATCTATATCTTTCTCGACCTTCCCCATAATTCTCGAGAGGGTATGGGTAGTGCGAATAAGATAAAACAAAAATATTGCTAATAATATTGCCAGGATAACAAAACCCACTGAAGAGATAAAAAAGAAGACTTGTAGTTGTAAGAGCGATTCCATGTCTATGGATGTAATTAAGCCGTTTTGATTCTAATTTTGTTACATCCCCCAAATCCACACATTTCCACTGCCCTGATAAGTTTTTTAAATTGTGCGATAATTGGCCAATATGACCCAAGCTGAGGCGTTAAAGATTTTAAAGACGGGTGGCAATGTGTTTTTAACCGGCGAGCCGGGGAGTGGTAAAACGCATACGATTAATACCTATGTTAAGTATTTGCGTGAGCAGGGGGTGGAGCCGGCTATCACTGCCTCCACCGGTATTGCTGCCACTCATTTAAATGGCTTAACCATCCACTCCTGGAGCGGCATTGGGATTAAAGAGCATTTAACCTCTTACGATTTAGATAAATTAGAGCAAAATGAGCGCGTTTCCCGCCGCGTCCGCGGCGCTAAGGTGCTAATTATCGATGAGATCTCCATGCTCTCGGCCGCCACTTTAGGGATGGTGGAGAGGGTGTGTAGGGAGTTACGCAGTAATGATGATGTGTTTGGCGGCCTGCAAGTGATTTTAGTCGGCGACTTCTTCCAGTTGCCGCCGGTGGGTAAAGGGGGAGTGCCAGCCGACTTTGCCTTCCGCTCGCCGGTGTGGTTGCGACTCAACTTGCTCACTTGTTATTTGGCCGAGCAACATCGGCAGGAGGATAAACTTTTTTTAACTATTCTCTCGGCTTTGCGCTCCGGCAGTTTGTTACCCGAGCATCGCGATGGTTTAAAGACACGCTTGTTAAGTGGTAGTCAGCCGGTGGGCGTGACCAAACTCTTCTCTCATAATGCCAATGTCGATCAGAT
>CAZIEN010000063.1:0-2584 GCA_964538315.1 uncultured Candidatus Saccharibacteria bacterium | reverse complement strand
GAGCACTTGCGCCAACTTAAGCGCCTGACCGATAACTTGGTGATGTCATTTGATCAAGACTTGGCCGGCATTAATGCAGCGCGGCGCGCCGTGGATATGGCACTGGCCCTTGGCTTTGAGGTGAAGGCGGCACTCTTGCCAGCCGGACAAGATCCTGCCGATGTAATTAAAACTAATCCCCAGCAATTTAAAACCGCTGTTGATGAAGCTAAGCATATTATTGATTTTTATTTGGCGGTGCTGGGGCGGGCAGGGCACTCACCGCGCGAGTTAAATCGTTTAGTCTCGCGCGAGGTGGCGCCGTATGTTAAGCGCTTGCCCAATGCGCTTGATCAAGCCCACTTTGTAACAAAGATCGCCAGCTTCCTCAATGTGCCAGAGGAGCCGGTGTGGGCTGAGGTCCGGCGCGTAGCGGTGGCACCGGTGGAGACAACAGTGGTGGATCAAGCCGTTAAAGTGCCCACCACCCGAGCGGCTAAATTAGAACGAGTGCTATTTGGACTCCTCCTTTGGCAAGAGAATTTGGCGGAAAAATTAATTGATCCGGCCGAGTTGGAGAAAAAAGTCTCGGTCATTGTGGGGGAAGAAGAGTTAAAAAATAAAAAAAGTGCTTACGCGGCTTTAGGTCAAGAGTTAATGTTTGAGGTGGAGTTAGCTTATGCCGGGGCCAAAAATTTAACCAGCGAGGTGGAGGAATTATTAAACGATTATCGCCGGGAGCGCTTAAAAGATGAGCTCACCGCCACCCTCACTTTACTTAAACAGGCCGAGGCGGCGGGGGATGCCGCCCTCCTCGACAGGTATATGAAAAAATGCCAGGATATATCAACCGCTTTAAATCAGATTAATCATTAATTTTAATAAAAAATATATGGCTAAAAAGAAGACCGTAAAGAAGGTAAAGAAAGTAATCAAAAAGAAACCTACTAAGAAGGTTAAGCCTAAGAAAGTAGCCAAAAAGCCAGTTAAAAAGGCTAAGCCAGCCCCTAAAGCTAAGGCTAAAATTAAGCCTAAAGCTAGTAAGAGTGGCAAGGTAGGCAAGAATGATAAGTCGGTGGGCGGTGGTCCTAAGGGGGTCAAGGAGACCACAGAGGCCCGCGATCGTCGGGCCGACACCTTGGTGGCTAAGGGCCGCCAACGGGGCTTTATTACTTACACCGAGATTTTAAAAGAGTTCCCCCAAGTGGAGGGAGACCTCGGATTTTTAGAGGGTCTTTATAATAAATTAGAGGAGGCGGGTGTGGATGTGTTGGAGGAGGGCGGCTTATTAGATGACGAGGCTCAAATTAGCGAGAAGTTAAAAACCACTGGCCGTTACTCGGAGTCGGCGCTGGACTCAGTGCAAATGTATCTGAAAGAAATTGGTCGTCATAAATTACTTAATGGCGCCGAGGAAAAAGATCTGGCGCGAAAAATTTTAGCTGGTGATGATGAGGCTAAAAAAGGTTTAGCCAATGCTAACCTCCGCCTCGTGGTCTCGATTGCTAAAAAGTATATGGGCCGCAGTAGCGACTTAACCTTACTCGATTTAATCCAAGAGGGTAATCTCGGTCTCTTTAAAGCGGTGGAGAAGTTTGACTGGCGCAAGGGTTATAAGTTCTCTACCTACGCTACTTGGTGGATCCGCCAAGCCGTAACCCGCGCCTTAGCCGATCAATCCCGCACCATCCGTATCCCAGTGCACATGGTGGAGACAATTGCTAAGTACAAACAAGTTTATCGTCGCCTCTCTCAAGACTTGGGCCGTGAGCCCTTGCCCACCGAGATTGCCACTGAGATGGGGGTAGATGTTGAGAAGATCCACACCATTGAAAAGATTGATCAAAGTACTACCTCGCTTGATAAACCCACCGATGACGATGATGAGAAGTCGACCTTAGGTGAATTTATTGCTGATGATAAGATTGCCCCGCCCGATCAAGATGTCTCGCGTCGCATTTTACGCGATCAAATTGAGGAGATTTTAAACGATCTCTCACTTAAAGAGCGCGCCATTTTAGAGATGCGCCACGGCTTAAAAGATGGAGTGATGCGCACCTTAGAGGAGGTGGGTAAAGAGTTTGGCGTAACGCGTGAGCGTATCCGCCAAATTGAGGCCAAGGCTCACGAGAAGATCCGTCAGCACGACAAAGCCAAGCGCCTAATGGGCTATTAAAATTATAACCATCAAAAAAATCCGTCTTGAGACGGATTTTTTTGATGTCAGGAGATTATTTGGCTTTAGCCAGTTCGGCGTCTAGGAGCTTTTTAAGATCCGAGAAGGGGAGTGCGCCTGGGAGAGCGGTCTTTTTGCCATCTACCCCAATGATGATGGGGAAGGGTGTGCCCTCGGCGCCGTTGGCCTCAGCCTCAGCAATCTGAGCCTCAATTTTGGTTAAATCATTTTTAGCCAAGCAGGTGGCAAAGGCGGTTTTATCTAAACCAACTTCTGTGGCGAGGGTGGTTAATAGTGATGGGTCTAAACCATCGTTGGAGGGAGTAACCTCAAAGACCCGATCAATATATTGCCAAAACTTATCGTTACCACCCAAGGTGGCCGCACACTCGGCGGCCACCGCCTCGTGCTTAGCCTTGGAGTGCAGGC
>CAZIEN010000062.1:0-2649 GCA_964538315.1 uncultured Candidatus Saccharibacteria bacterium | reverse complement strand
AAACACTTCCCTAAGGTGCCCCTCTTCCGCCTCGATAGTGATAGTGCTAAGACACCACGCGCCGCCAAGGCCCTGGCCAGTCAATTTATTAAAAGTAAGGGCAGTATTTTAATCGGCACGGAGATGGCCCTCTATTATTTAGACACTAAGGTGGAGTTTACGGCCGCGCTGGGGATTGACTCTCTCCTCTCGCTCCCCGACTTTAGAGCCGGAGAAAAAGTTTTTACCCTCCTCTTGCGGACCCGCCAATTGGCTAGTAAACAATTTGTGATTGAGACCAGGAATCCGGAGGAAAAAATTTATGCCCGCGCCTGCCAGGGCAACTTGCTCGACTTTTATCGCGATGAGTTAAATGAGCGCCGCGAGCTGGGTTGGCCCCCACTCTCGACCTTAATTAAGCTCACTAAGGAGGGCACCCGACCGGCAATTAGTGAGGAGCTTAAAAAAATGGCCGCCCATTTTGAGACCGATGCCCGAGCCGTGCACCCGATGCTTGCCCCCGCGGAACGGCCGCGCTACTTCCGCGCGGCGATCCTCTTGGAGTTAGATGCTGGCATTTGGATTGATAAAAACTTGCTCGCCAAACTCCGCGCCCTCCCACCTGATTGGCAAGTGGAGGTCGACCCTGAAAGATTGTTCTAGTCGGAAAAATAAAAACCGCCCGAATTTGGATCGGGCGATAAAATCACAATACTATATGGTTTTAAGCGTTTCTCTCCAACGTAGAAATCACGAACCGTTGACCCAAATATGCCAACCATTCATACAACTTCATCAGCGGAAAGATTATTAGGTAAAAACCCAACATAATTATACCCTCGAAAATCTTATGGGATATGCCCACCAAAAACACGAAGAAAATAAGTCCTGACGGCACATATAAGATTATTTTTAAGGGAAAAGACCAAATGGTCATTGACTCAAAACTTGACCCGACTAAGTACTGAGTAAGGCCTCCGGGTACAGTGAGAACAAGTACTAAGATTGGCAAGAATAATAGGTGTTTAATTTTTTCCCCATTTTCTTCCTTATCACACCACCAAGTCTTATCATTCAGAAAGTCCAAAACAAAACGGCAAAGTAACTTCTTCATTATTCGTTCTCCTTTTTTATCCGTTCCACTCGATTGATTACTAACAAATCCACCTCGATTATATAAAATATATCTAATAAGTCAATACTAAAAACTTAGTTAAAAATCGTGGTATAGTAGTAAAAATGACCAAGATTGTGCAACAAGAGGCCCCGGTTTTACGGGCCAAAGCCAAGGATTGGCCGGCCAGTAAATTTGGCGGGACGGAGTTAAAAACTCTGCTTAAAAAGATGTCGGCGACTCTAGCTAAAGAGGAGGACGGGGTGGCTATTGCCGCACCGCAAATTGGCGTCTCTTATCGGATCTTTGTGGTCTCGGGTCGCCTCACGGCTAAGGACCCCGAGAACCCGGGCCCCGATATCGCCTTTATTAATCCTAAGATTGAGAGCTTGTCTAAAAAGCGAGTTAAGATGGATGAGGGCTGTCTCTCTGTCCGTTGGTTGTACGGTAAGGTTAAACGCGCCAGTAAAGCGAGCCTAACCGCTTATGATGAAAATGGTAAAAAGTTTACCCGTCACGGCTCTGGTCTTTGGGCCCAAATCTTCCAACACGAGGTGGATCACTTAGACGGCATCCTCTTTATTGATAAAGCCGAGAATATTACCGAGCTTAAACCCGAGAAATAAAATGTTAACTAATTTTACCTTTTTTGGGACGGACCAATTTGCCGTCCAAATTTTAGACCAGTTAAAAGCGGCTGGTTTAAAACCCGCGTTGGTAGTAACCACACCCGATAAGCCCCAAGGCCGCCATCTTACTCTTACTCCCCCACCCGTTAAAACCTGGGCGATAGAAAATGGTATAAAATTTTTACAACCAGAAAAGTTAAAAGATTTTGTACTACCTGCTTGTGAGGTGGCCATCGTGGCCTCTTATGGCAAGATCTTACCGGCCAACTTATTAACCCAACCTAAGCAGGGCTTTGTTAATATCCATCCCTCACTCTTGCCAAAGTACCGCGGCGCCACACCACTGCAAAGTGCGATCTTAAGTGACGACACCGAGACGGGAGTAACTTTAATGGAGGTAGATGAGCAAATGGACCACGGCGCGATTATTGCGGAAGAGAAGTTGCCCTTAAGTACCCAAACCTTTTTAGACTTACGCAACGAGACCGCGAGCTTGGGCGCTAAATTATTAATTGAGAAATTGCCCTTGTGGTTAGCGGGTGAGTTAAAGTCTAAGCCCCAAGATGACAACGCGGCCACTTATACCAAAAAAATTGAGAAGCAGGATGGCGAGTTAAAAGATACCGACGACGCCAAAACTAATTATAAAAAAGTGCGAGCTTATACCCCGTGGCCAGGAGCCTTCTTCTTCCAGGATACTGAACAGGGCCCCAAACGAGTAATTATTAAAAAAGCTCGCCTCCAAGGAGACGAGCTCATTATCGAACGAGTTACACCAGAGGGAAAGTCGGAGATGAATTACTCCACCTTCGCCCAAAATTTAGAATAAAAAAAACGCTCCCCAAATGGAGAGCGCCTAAACCAATCGAAAACAAATTAACTCTGACTGAGGAATTGGTCGGTTAAGTAGGCAATGCGACGGTACTT
>CAZIEN010000061.1:0-2743 GCA_964538315.1 uncultured Candidatus Saccharibacteria bacterium | reverse complement strand
GAGATTTATGTTGGCATTGAGCCTCCAACCGGCGATGATTGGGAGCAAGACCCAGATACCTTAGACACTTGGTTCTCCTCTGGTTTGTGGACCTTCTCCACCTTGGGCTGGCCAGATCAAACGCCGGATTTAAAACTTTATCACCCCACCAACTTATTAGAGACTGGTTATGAGATCCTCTTCTTTTGGGTAGCGCGGATGATTATGATGAGTGGCTACGCTTTGGGCGAGATCCCCTTCCAAACAGTTTATTTACACGGCACCGTCCGCGATGATAAGGGCCGCAAGATGAGCAAGTCACTCGGCAACGGCTTAGACCCGATTGATATTGCCGCCGAGTTTGGCGCCGATGCCGGCCGGATGGCACTGATTGTGGGCAACACCCCCGGCACGGATCTTAAAATCTCTAAAGATAAAATTAAGGCTTATAAACACTTTGCCAATAAATTGTGGAACATTACCCGCTTTATTACCGATAATACCCAAGGAGTAGAATTTGACCCTACTTTTTCTGGTTTCACCCCCACTGATCAAACTTTAATTATCGAGCGCCGGACCCTCTTAGAGAGTATCACTGGTCACTACGAGGCTTATCGCTTACACCTCGCCGCCGAGGAGTTGTACCACTACGCCTGGCACCGCTTGGCGGATGAATTAATAGAGGAGAGTAAAGCTATTTTAACTGGCGATGATGCTGCCGCTAAATTATCGCGCCAGCAATTTTTACTCGCCACCTTACGTGAGCTCTTAATCACCCTCCATCCTTTAATGCCCTTTGTTACCGAGGAGTTGTGGAGTTTAATTAAATCCCCAGCTGACCCGCTCTTAATTGTTACAGCTTGGCCAATTTAGGTTATAATTGTTAGGTGATTACCGATTGGTCATTTATTTTTATTGCCCTCTTGGGTGGTGTGGCTCCGGCCCTAGTGTGGCTGGCCTTTTGGTTGAGTGAAGATAAAAAGCGTCCCGAGCCCCGCGGTGTCCTCCTCCAAGCTTTTTTGATTGGTGGGTTGGCGGTGTTTGTGGCCTTCTTCCTCGAGCGGCCCTTTTTAGATATTATTGGCCCCCTGACGGGCACCACAATTGATTTTAATTTAGAGCCCGCTACTTGGTGGTTTATTTTAACAAGTGCCAAACTCATTTTAGTCTGGTCTTTAATTGAAGAGGCGGTTAAATACTTGGCCGCCCAATTTAGTGTTATGACTAGGCCCGACTTTGACGAGCCGGTTGATGCTATGATCTATATGATTACTGTGGCCTTAGGCTTTGCCGCGGTGGAGAACTCCCTCTTCCTCTTTGACCTCCTCTTAAAAGGCCAAAATGACATTTACTTCCTGGTAACCGGGCAACTGCGCTTCCTCGGGGCCACTATTGTCCACACCGTTAGCTCGGCGATTATTGGTGCCGCCTTGGCTCTTACCTATTATCGGGGCCGAGGTTATAAAGTTTTAGCTGCCATCGTTGGGTTAGCCACTGCTACCGCCTTGCACGCCTTCTTTAACTTCTTTATAATTAACAACAACGGTGCAGCCACGGCCCAAGTGCTCCTCGCGCTGTGGTTAGCAACCATTTTTATCATCTTCTTGTTTGAACGCGTTAAAGTTATTACTGGCTCTATTACCCCAATTAAAAAATAATTATGCCTAAAGATCGCCGCTCCTTTTTTGAACGCTTAACTGGTAGCATCTCCATTAATAATGAGGATGACAATTTTGATTACGCTACCCCACCAGTAATTAAAGACGACTGGGCGGAAGAAACAGAGACTGAAGGTGAGCTGGCAGTAGATGTGTTTGAGAAGCCAAACGAGATTATTGTCCAAGCGATGGTGGCTGGGGTTAAACCCGAGGACTTGGATGTTAATGTTACCCGCGAGATGGTAACTATTAAAGGCAAGCGCGAGAGCTTGCGCGAGATTAGCTCCGACAACTACTTCCAAAAAGAGCTTTATTGGGGCTCCTTCTCCCGCACAATCCTCCTACCAGTAGAGGTTGAGGCCGAGGAAGCTGATGCCAGTGAGAAGAATGGTCTCCTCACTATCCGTATCCCCAAGATTGACCGGGGCCGCACCTCTAAGCTCAAAGTTAAATCAATCTAAATTTATAAAAAAGAGATGTAATAAGTCCGGCCAAAGGCCGGCTTATTTAGTATTATGGAAAACATTTATAATAGTCCGCCAGGTAGCCCGGAGAGTAGTAGCGACTCGCTAGTAGGCTTTGTGGCGGGAGCAATTTTAGTCATTATTTTAGTCGTTTTGTTTTTAGCTTATGGTGTACCGGCCTTTTGGCCAGGGCAAAGTACCCCTGACCCCACACCAGCACCAGTTAGCAACACAACTAACACAACCAATAATAGTAGTACCACTATTATTGTACCCCCTCTACCAACAGGTACAGTCCAAGTGGATTATTAATTTTAATTTATTATATTTATGGGAATCTTTATTTGGATTATTTTTGGCGGTTTAGTGGGCTGGATTGCCTCTCTCCTTATGGGTACCGATGCTAGTCAGGGAATTATTTTAAATGTAGTAGTAGGTATAATTGGTGCGGTCCTCGGCGGCTGGATTATGAGTATTGTTGGCAGCACCGGTGTAACTGGGTTTAATATTTATAGCTTCCTCGTCGCCTTGGTTGGCGCAGTGGTCTTAATTTGGATTATTAAAGCCTTCCGCGGAATGGCTTAAAAAGGTGCCCAGAGTCAGGCTTGAACTGACGACCCTTCCCTCTTCAGGGGAATGCTC
>CAZIEN010000060.1:0-3669 GCA_964538315.1 uncultured Candidatus Saccharibacteria bacterium | reverse complement strand
TGTTTAAAGTATATGTCTTAAAAGATGAGGAGGGTAAATTATACAAGGGTTTTACCTCTGATATAAACCAGAGATTAAAAGATCACCGACGAGGAAAAACCAAGACTACAAGCAAGATGGGCAGTTTGACAGTCATATATACAGAACAATATGCTACCCTTAGAGAAGCGAGGAAGAGAGAAAAATATCTTAAGTCAGCAGCTGGTAGGAGATTTTTAAAGAGGATCATAAAAACGCACGCGTAGCTCAGTTGGTTAGAGCTCGGAGCTTATACCTCCGCGGTCCTTGGTTCGAGTCCAAGCGCGTGCACAAAATCTTAACAAAAAAAACCGCCCCAAGGTGGGGCGGTGGCAAACGGATATTATTGGTACTATTGGCACTTGATCACTGTAAGTGCCCGTTCTGGTTGAAGGTGGGTACAAAAACTCATCAAATCATCCCGAGTTAAGGACTTTGTCTCGGAGACAAGTTCACCCAAAGCAATAATTCTTTGATGGTCGGCTAAGTCATCAAGAACATTATCACAGAGACATCGATCATTTACATCATGGAGATCATAACACTTCAACTGACTCTGTTTAGTTTGCTCAAACAGTCCTTGCCGATTAGGCAAGTCAGCAATGGTCTCGGCGACTACCCCGGCTATTTCTGACTGAGCGGACAAAGACACCTTTTCCACTCCAGCAATAAACTCCACAAAAGATCCGCAATCATTTGCCTCGACTCTGGTGGAGTAAGTCCAACTACGCTTTTCTCTTAGCTCATCGAACAATCGGCTCGACAACATCCTCCGCACCACCTCTGTTAACCGTAAGTGACGGTAGAGACCAGGTAAACAAACTCCTTGAGAATAATCGAAGAAATCAACGGGAATAGTGTTGTATTCCCCGATATGAAACTCCAGTTTAGAACAAGATGGTGGTGGCACTACCTCAAGTAATGCCGGCAAGGGTTGTCGACTGCCATCTTTAGGACGAGCGAGAGCACTTTGGTTTAAGACTTGGATAACCTCTTTCTCATCCAAGCCGCCAACTAGCACCAAACTGGCGTTAGCTGGGGTGTATTGTTGCCGGTAAAAAGCTTCTAGATCGGAGTGATTGATAGCCGAGACTGTTTTAAGATTACCAAGTGGGCAAACACGTTCTGGGTCCCAAAACCCCGGTCTTAGTTCTTGAAAAATCTTCTGGACCCAGTCCAGTTGGTAGTCAAAAGAAAAGCGACGCCGATACTCTTGGAGGATAATCCCCCGCTCCACTTCTACCTCCACCGTTAGGTCATGACTAAAAAGCATCTGGCCAAAGATATCGCCAGCCTTACGCAAAGCTCCAGTCATAGCAGGGATAAAGAATTTGTACCGGGTCGATAAATACGATGTCGAGCCTAGAAAAACCTGTCCCCCTAACTCAGTGAAGAAATTCTCAATATCAGAAGCTTTATATCCAGGGACATTATCACTGGCTAAATGCTCTACAAAATGAGCAACACCCAATAATTCCACTGGTTCTGATAAAGCACCTGCATGGATCACCACCCCCACCGCTAACCAAGGACGGTTGGGTTGGTATAGGTAGTAAACCTTAAGGCCATTGACCAACTCAAATTCCTTAAAATTAGCATACGGATCATACAATTCACTCATCTCAAACCTCCTTTCAAGGTTCTATTTTATTGTCTAAACGGACATCATAATAACACTCAAAAACAAAAAGTCAAATATAATCAGGCACAAAAATAACCGGCCCTGGGCAAGGCCGGCTACTGGTATTTAGGAAGCGGTCAACACTTCCAATTACTGATGACACTGTGAATCAGCTCTTCCTCCGTCATCCGTCTCGTTTGAGCTTCGATGAAATAACGGAAATCTTGCCAACTCATATAGAACCCCTTCTCTAGTTCTACTACACCAGGACCTTGTCAGGCAGAAACCCCTCCGCCTGACCTCTTAAAATACCTTACGCCAAAATTTAGACTTTGGCAATAGTCTCCCCTTTTTTGGGCTGGATGCCGTTTAAGATCAAGAGTTTATCAAACTCCTCATGCTCAATGGTCTCCACTTTAATCAGCTCCTCGCTCATTTGGTCGAGGGCAGCGCGCTTATCAGTTAAAATTTGTTTAGCGGTGACTAAAGCCTCGTTCATAATCCGCGAGACCTCCCCGTCTACTTGGGCCGCCGTGGACTCCGAACCAGTTTTATCACTCACCTCGCCGCGCGAGGCCAGCATCCGGGCCGAGGTCTCAAAAGCAATGGGGCCCAACTTCTCACTCATACCGTAGCGCGTAACCATGTCACGAGCGAGTGCGGTGGAGACTTGGATATCATTGGAGGCACCAGTGGTAATATCGCCAAACACCAACATCTCGGCGGCGTAGCCGCCTAAGCTCATGGCAATGTCGTCTAAAAATTCTTTTCGGGATTGGAGTTTACGATCCTCTAACGGTAGTTTTAAGGTATAACCAGCGGCATGACCCCGCGAGATAATCGAGACTTTATGCACCGGATCAGCGTGTGGTAAGGCCGAGGCCACCAAGGCGTGACCCATCTCATGATAAGCGGTGATCTTCTTCTCCTTCACTGAGAGGATGTGACTCTTGCGCTCTGGGCCCAACATCACCTTCTCTACACTCCTGATTAAATCGTATTGGGTCAGCTCCAAGCGATCCTCACGAGCCGTTAAAATGGCGGCCTCGTTCATTAAGTTGGCCAAGTCCGCTCCCGAGAAGCCGGGTGTGCGCTCGGCAATAACACGCAAGTTTACATCAGCCCCCAGGGGCTTTTTACGAGCATGCAAGCCCAAGATCTCCTCGCGATCTTTAAGATCCGGCGAGTCTAAGAGCACACGCCGATCAAAGCGACCCGGGCGCAAGAGCGCTGGATCAAGTACATCGGGGCGGTTGGTGGCGGCCATCACGATCAATTTCTCATTGGGCTCAAAACCGTCCATCTCGACTAAAATTTGGTTTAAAGTTTGCTCGCGCTCGTCATTGCCACCACCCATACCCGAGCCGCGGTGCCGGCCAATAGCATCAATCTCATCAATAAAAATAATTGCCGGCGCCGCGCGCTTGGCTAGTTTAAATAAATCTCGCACTCGGCTGGCACCCACACCCACAAACATCTCTACAAATTCTGAACCGGATAAATAAAAGAAGGGTACGCCCGCCTCCCCGGCCACGGCTCGCGCCAGTAAGGTTTTACCCGTACCCGGCGCACCCATCATCAGTACGCCCTTAGGGATGCGGGCGCCAATATCAATAAACTTTTTAGGATTGCGTAAAAAGTCCACAATCTCCAACAATTCCTCCTTGGCCTCCTTCACTCCCGCCACATCTTTAAAAGTTACTTTTTGACTAGCGTCATCCGGGTCAATCACTCGCGCCCGCGACTGACCAAAGGAGAAGGCTTGCATCGAGGCCCCCTTAACTTGCCGGGAGATGAGCCAAAAGAAGACAATGACAAAAACGATCGGCACAATAATTGGTAAGAGGGTGGCAAGCCAAAAGGTCCAACCACTATCACTCTTAACCTCAAGTTTAACTTTAGCCAAAGCGGCTGGCGTTACGCCGTAAGTGGCCAAGGTCTCGGAGAGACCACGCTCGGCCTCCTTTTTAGAGGTTTTAACTTCATCATTTATATAAGTGGCCTCGAGTTTATCGCCCGAGACGACGATG
>CAZIEN010000059.1:2068-3678 GCA_964538315.1 uncultured Candidatus Saccharibacteria bacterium | reverse complement strand
TGTGTGGCGACCACCCTCCTCTTTAGAGAGAATGTACACCTCAGCGGTAAACTCGGAGTGAGGAGTAACGGAACCCGTTTTGGCCAAAACTTGACCACGGGTAATGTCCTCCTTCTTAAGACCACGGAGGAGAATACCGGCGTTATCACCAGCCAAACCTTCCTCCAACTGCTTGTTAAACATCTCAATACCGGTAATGGTAGTCTTGGCAGTGTCCTTAAGACCAACGATCTCAATTTCCTCACCAACCTTAACCTTACCGCGCTCAATACGGCCAGTAACTACTGTACCGCGACCCTCAATGGAGAAGATGTCTTCAACTGGCATTAAGAATGGCTTGTCTACCTCACGGACTGGGTCAGCTAAGTAAGAGTCCAAGGTATCAATGAGTTCTAAAACCTTTTTGGCGTACTCGTCGTCGGCGCTCTTGGCCTCAAGAGCCTTAAGGCCCGAGCCACGGATAACCGGAACATTTTTACCATCAAAGCTGTTTTTCTCTAACAAGTCGCGGACCTCCTCCTCTACCAAGTCAATCATCTCGGCATCATCTACCATGTCGCACTTGTTTAAGAAGACTACCAATTTAGGCACACCTACTTGGCGAGCCAAGAGAACGTGCTCACGAGTTTGAGGCATGATACCGTCGGTGGCGGCTACTACAATAATAGCGGCGTCCATTTGAGCGGCACCAGTGATCATGTTTTTAATATAGTCGGCGTGACCAGGAGCATCCACGTGAGCGTAGTGACGCTTAGGGGTCCAGTACTCCGAGTGGTGGAGAGCAATCGTAATACCACGAGCCTTCTCTTCAGGCGCGTTATCAATACCGTCAACACCCTCAACGCGAGCACCATAACCCTTGTCCTTATTTAAATCGAGGACATGGAGGATGGAGGCGGTTAAAGTGGTTTTGCCGTGGTCAACGTGGCCGATGGTACCCACGTTCATGTGCGGCTTACTGCGATCAAAAGCTTCTGCCATATAATTTCTATAATTAAAACTAATAAATTTGTAATCCGAGCCGGTTGGCCTAGGGCCAAGGCTGGTTTAACAATAAAAAACACGCCAAATTTGCGTCCCCACAGTGTAGCAGAATATAAGGAGCCGTCAAGTTAGGGGTTAGAATCTCTATAGCTTAAGGTTTAGCCAAGCAGGTAAGTCCTTCAAAAACAGCTGAGTCGATAGAAATACTAGAAATAAAGCTCTCCAAGTCTGTTTCAGTTGAGAAAACCCTCAAACAAGCAGTATTTTTATGATTACAAATATCACCATATCTAGAGAGAAGTAGGCTATTATTCAAATCAAATTCACCACCTGTTGGGACATTATATTTATAAATTTCCACATCATAACCATTAGATAGTTTTTTCTGAGAAATTAAACTAAATTCTTTAGCATTACGACTAGCGCTGGAGTTGCAATAAATTCTATTACTACTTATTAAATAACCATTTTTATGATCTAAAGATGTTAAGGAAACCGTATTAACGTTGAGAAGAGTTTTCTCTTCGATGGCCATTTTCGATTCATAATAAAAAGAATAACCATAAAAATTATTAGTATAAATCTTTAGATTATTTTTTACATTTACTAATGGACACATGGCAAAC
>CAZIEN010000059.1:0-2058 GCA_964538315.1 uncultured Candidatus Saccharibacteria bacterium | reverse complement strand
AGGGCCGGTACGCCCAACGGCCGAGCCGTCGGGGCAGATCTTGGCCTCCATGGTACAAGCCGCTGGTTGAGGGTTGGTCCCAAAGCTCCCCTCATTACTACTCCCGCTCCCCACCTCACCCTCGGTAATCGGTGCGGGCGCAACTTTATTATAATTTTGTTGGTAATAAATATAACCGCCCACCCCAATGGCAATAATAATTAAAATTGGCCCCAATAGTTGTATAAACCCCCGATTATTTTGCATAATTTAGATTATACCAAAAAATCCCCACGTGGGGGATTTTTTGGTTGTTTAAAATTTATTTCCGGCTGGCGATAATGTCGGCGGCGACGTTTTGAGGGATCACCGCATACTCGGCAAACTCCATGGTGTAGTTACCACGACCCTCGGTCATCGAGCGGAGCGCGGTGACATAACCAAACATTTCAGACAAAGGCACTTTAGCATGCACCACCTTTAAGCCGTGGCGATCCTCCATACTCTCAATTTGACCGCGCTTACCCGAGAGGTTACCGGTGATATCACCCATAAACTTCTCTGGGACCACCACCTCCACCTTCATCACTGGCTCAAGGAGTACCGGACGAGCCTTTTGGGCCGCCTCTTGGAAGGCCATTGACGCGGCGAGTTTGAAGGCAATTTCCGACGAGTCCACATCGTGATAAGAACCGTAAAAGAGCTCACACGAGACATTAACCAACTCAAAGTTAGCCAGGATACCGCGTTGCATAGCCTCTTTAACACCCTTCTCTACGGCGGGGATGTACTCGTTGGGGATCACACCACCCTTAATGTTGTTAATAAACTCAAAGCCATCCTCACGCGAGATGTTTTTAGGCATCTTCTTCTCTTGAGCCTCGGTTAATGGCTCTAAGGGCTTAATCCTTAACTTAACGTGACCGTACTGACCACGACCACCAGTTTGTTTAATATATTTATACTCAGCCTCCGCCTCACCCATAATCGTCTCGCGATAAGCCACTTGTGGCTTACCCGTGGAGGCCTCCACGCCAAACTCACGCTTCATGCGGTCGACTAAAATCTCTAAGTGGAGCTCACCCATACCAGCAATAATGGTCTCCCCCGTCTCCGGGTCCGATTTAATTCTAAAAGTTGGATCTTCATCGGAGAGCTTTTTAAGTGCCATACCCATCTTCTCTTGATCAGCTTTAGTCTTAGGCTCAATGCGCATCTCCACTACTGGCTCCGGCACCTTAATACCCTCTAAAATAATGGGATTATTCTCATCACACAAAGTGTGACCAGTTTTAGCACTCTTTAAACCCACGGCGGCAGCAATCTCACCGGCATACACTTTCTTTACCTCCTCGCGTTTATCAGCTTGGAGGCGGACGATGCGGCCCAAACGCTCACGCTCACCCGCTGAGGAATTATAAATATAACTACCGGCCTCCACTGTACCCGAGTACACCCGGAAGAAGGTGAGCTGACCCACAAACGGATCAGCCTGGAGCTTAAAGGCGAGCGCCGAGAAGGGCTCATCATCACTAGCGTGACGCTCTACCTCCTCACCAGTGTTTGGATCAGTACCTTTAACCGCCTCTAAATCAAGCGGTGATGGTAAATAATCTACCACCGCGTCCAACACCAATTGCACACCTTTATTTTTAAGCGCACTACCAGTAAAGACGGGGAAGATTTTATTATGGATCACGGCTTGGCGGAGAATCTTTTTAAGTTCAGCCATCTCCGGCAATTTACCCTCTAAGTAAGCGCCCATCGCCTCATCATCGTGCTCCACAATCCGCTCGATTAACTCATCATGATACTTTTTAGCATCAGCTTGCAGTTCAGCCGGGATCTCTTGCTCTACCACCTTCATACCCATCTCACCCTCAAAGGTGTAGGCCTTCATTTTTAACAAATCTACTACCCCCTTCATATCATCCTCCTCGCCCCAAGGGATCTGCATCCGGACGGCATTTTTATTTAAGCGCTCTAAAATTGAGGCATAAGAGCGCTCAAACGAGGCCCCGGTGCGATCTAATTTATTAATAAAACAAAGGCGCGGTACAGCGGCCTCGTCGGCATAAC
>CAZIEN010000058.1:0-3680 GCA_964538315.1 uncultured Candidatus Saccharibacteria bacterium | reverse complement strand
AATCAAAGAGTAGCCCGAGTGGGATAAATAAGACGAGTGACAATAGGCCGGTATAAATAAATCCCCACCACCAAGCCACTGCGAGCCCAGCCACACCACCCACCACGCCGCCGCCCCACCAACTTTTAGACCGAGCTAAAATGCTCGCCAACCACACGGGTAAAAATAAAATTAACCAAATCCAATCGGCGTTAAATTTAAAATTATTTTTACTCTCCGTGGGCAAGACCTCGCCTTTAGTGGCGGCGATAATTTTATCTACCCCGTCATTAATACCGAGCGCATAATTACCCTCTTTAAAGGCCGGGGTAATCTGCTGATTAATAATCCAATAACTTTGGGCATCAGTGAGCGCTCCCTCCAAGCCATAACCCACCTCAATCCGGAGCTGCCGATCTTCTTTAGAGATGAGGAGGAGGACGCCATTGTCTAAACCCTTTTGACCAATGCCCCACTCTTTAAACAACTTCTCGGCAAAGTTCTCTACCGTGTCGCCGCCCAAGTTTGGCACCGTGACTACCGAGAGCTCGTGGCCCGTCTCTTGTTTAAAAGCCGTTAACTTAGTCTCTAAAGCGGACCGCTCCTCGGCACTTAACATCGCGCCAAAATCATTTACAAAGCCCCGGGGTGACCCAGGGCTAGTGTAGGCAAGTACTCTTGTCCCGATAGAAAGAGAGACCAAAGTAATTACCAGTAAAAATAAACTGAGTAAAAACGGCTTCATCAATTAATTATAACTGCACCTTAGGGGCCTCCTCACTACCAGCGGCGGCCTCAAAGTAAGCTCGCTCGCCAAAACCCAAGAGCTTGGCCATTAAATTAGTGGGGAAGGTTTTAACCGTTACATTAAAGCCGCGGACCTCATCGTTAAAGCGCTGACGCTCTACGCTCACCCTATTTTCACTCCCCTCTAGTTGAGCCATTAAAGTTTGCACCGTAGCCGAGGATTGGAGCGTTGGATAATTCTCCATAATTACCAACAAGCGCGCGAGCGAGCCCTCCACTTGCGTGGCGGCGGCGGCCTTAGCATCTACGGTTTTGGCCCCGGCATACTGCGTGCGCGCCGCGGCCAGGTCACCAAACACCTTTTGCTCTTGCGACATTAAGCCCTTAACACTAGCTACCAAGTTAGGGATCAGATCAAAGCGGCGCTGATACTGCGTCTCCACTTGAGCCCACTGCTTATCTACCACCTCACTCTTAGTAATTAAACTGTTGTAGGTAACCACACCGTAACCCACTACCAAGATAGCAATGATGCCAATAACGATCCATTTGTTAAACTTCATCATAATTAAAACTTAAATTAATAATTATTAATTAGCGCTAAAGGTAATCTCTTTAGGTAAGGTGAAGACCGAGTTATCTACACTCCAGGTGCCACAATCATAATTAAACTTGGCGTTAACATCTACACCACCTGTACTGGCGGCGGTGCCAGCAACTACCGGCGCCTTTAAGCCAGCTTTAAAACCATCTACCCAACTATAAGTGGAGCCGTCGCGCACAATCATGTGTGTGCCCACCTTGCCCACTGCCGAGTCGGAGCTAAAGTCGCCGCGGATCTTACCCGAGGAGACATACACCATGCCGTCTACACCGGCGCCCAGAGTACCCACTTTAAGCGTACACTTTTGAGCCTTAGTGGAGGCGAGTAAATCTTTTAATGACATCTCCTTGGCAGTGCCGGCGGCCGTGCTAGAGGCTGTACCACCTACCTCGCCCGAGATGGCATAAGGCTTGCTGGCGTCAAAGCCATTAGTCTTGGCATTTTGCCAATAATAATAGCCGCCACCAATTACCACTACCGCTACCACTAAACCAATTAACGCTTTATTCATATTATTATTTTTAATTTAAATTATTTATTAATTTTATTCTGTAGTTACTCCATCAAACTCCTCATGATCTGCCTCGGCCTGCTCTTTAGTAGTGTGCACCGTGCCAGCCTTATGATGCGCCGGCGAGTAAATAGTATAAAGCTTAAGGGCCTCCGTCAATGAGGTGTTAATAACATTGTGCTTGGTACTAGCTGGCACCACCACGGCATCACCATCCTTAACCGCCTGCTCTACCCCATTTAAAACCACCTTGCCCGTGCCCGCCTCGAAGCGGAAGAATTGGTCCCCACCGTGCACCTCCTCACCAATCTCCTCGCCCGGCTTAAGACTCATTAACACTAATTGCGAGTACGGCGCGGTATAAATAACATCGCGGAAGTTGGTGTTGGCCACCGATAACTGCTCAATAGCACCATGATAACCTTTATAATTGGTCATAAATAAGGTGGAGATTAGACTTGCTAATGGCCCGATTATAGCATAAAATTGCCCTAGTCAATGGAGGACTGTATGCCAGCCCAAACCAAAAAGTGTGAGGTTTGTAGTACCCCCCTATCCCAACAGTTCATCGGTTTGCCCAGTCTGCAGAACTGAGCAATACCCTGGAGCGAGCCACCCGGCTCGCTTTTTTATTTAGCCATAATAACTTACATCCGCCGGCTGTCGTAGGCCCAGTGCAGGAGGGCTTGGCGTTGGACGGGCCGGCACCATCCGCCCGAACGGCTTGCCCTGAGCTTAGTCGAAGGGCAATTTTTAGTTAACTGGACAATGTGCCGCGAGATAGCGCGCCAGCGCTTAATCTGTCGCTCATCCTCCTTAGGTAAGCGCCGGCCCATATAATAACGACAATACCATTGGAACCAGCCCCTAGGATCATCTTTATAAATCCAGCCCTTAGCCCGCCACACCTTAAGTGACTGACTAGCATCCACCTTAAAGTAATTGAGCTTAGGGCTGTGACCCGGCTCACCCGCCGGATGCAACTTGGCTTTAATAAACCAACTTTTAGGGAACTCTTTTTTACAATCCCTCATGTACCGCCCGCCAAAAGCGCCCAAGTGCAACATCTCGGCCGGCGTAAGATCCGGCTTAAAAGTCGGAGCAAACTTTTTACCAACCGGGGCCACCAGCTCATACTGGTAGCCCCGTTGCATCTTATCACTCACTTTTATTACCCGCTTACTCACTTTAGTACATCAACAAGAAACAGGCGCCGAGGATTGCCATATTTTTACTAAACTGGATTTTAGCCCCTGCTTTAACAACTGGATCACTCTCCTTCCAAAAGGCGTGCATCATTAAAGTCACTGGGACGAGGAAGATAACTAGTGCCCACAAGCCGTACATTACCTGATAATTTAAGAGGACCGATAAACCACCCAAGACGAGGAGCACACCACTGCCAATAATAGCGAGCTTAGGATTAGGCACACCCTTGCTGGCGGCATAACCCGTCATGCCCTCCAAGTTTTTAAAGTGACCATAAGCGTTGTATAAGAAGTAACCGCCAAAGAGCACCCGCCCCACTAGCCATAAAGCGTAATAAAGAGTCATGTGTTTTAACAAATTAACTTGCTAATACCTGCAGTTTACTCCGTAAAGTTGGCGTCAACAATCCCCCAGATATTATTAGAGTCGAGCTTTAAGTAAACACTCTTGCCCACCGATGGCAGTGTGCTCATGGGCTCGTTAAGAGCCCGATCAGCATAATTAAAGACCACCACATTTTTATGCCGAGGGTTTGGGCTCACATTGGTACTCTGCGGGGCAACTCTATCACCCAAGAAGTAACCATCGGAGCCTACATAACCAGCAGGGGTATTAACCGCCGCCACGGCA
>CAZIEN010000057.1:1016-3710 GCA_964538315.1 uncultured Candidatus Saccharibacteria bacterium | reverse complement strand
CTCTTTAATTGAGCTAATTTTTTTATCAGTTAATAAAATGTAGGGGTCATCATACTCGGCCAGCATCTTCTCACTATCGGTCACCATATATTGCGAGATATAACCGCGGTCAAACGAGAGACCCTCCACCACCTCAATAGCATTCTCTACGGTATTAGAGTCTTCAATGGTAATTACTCCCTCTTTGCCCACCTTGCTAAAGACCTCGGCAATTAAGCCACCAATCTCGGCATTTTTAGCCGAGAGCGTGGCCACCTCCTCAATTTTACGCTTGTCACTTACCGGCTCAGCTTGCGACTCTAAGGCCTTAATAATGTCTAGACTCCCTTGCTTAATCTCATCAGCCAAATGGATAACATTAAAGCCCTTCTCCGACACCGCCTTCTCCCCCTCGGCAATTAAGGCTTGGGCGAGGATTATAGAAGTGGTGGTGCCATCGCCCACTTGATCATTGGTTTTATCGGCGGCCTGTTTAAGTAAATCGGCGCCTAAGTTCTCAAATTTATCGGGCAGTTCAATCTCCTTGGCGACCGTTACGCCGTCTAAGGTTACTTGCGGCGCACCGTAACCGCGCTCTATTACCACCGCCCGACCGCGTGGACCCAGCGTCATCTTCACCGCATCGGAGAGTTTATCAATTCCCTTTTTAAGCGACTTGAGCGCCTTATCGTTAAATAAAATTTGTTTCGACATAATTAATCAATAATCGCCAAAATTTGCGACTCACTAATAATTAAATAATTTTGACCGTCAAATTTAACCTCCTCCGGACCATACTTGGCAAAAATAACTTTTTGACCCTTCTTCACCGTCATCGCTACTAGCTTGCCGTGATCATCCACTCGGCCCGGGCCCACGGCCACCACTGTGCCCTCCTCGGGCCGCTCTTTATTAATTGTCTCGGGGATAATGATCCCGCTTTTAGATTTAAGATTTTTATCGCTCTCACTCGTTGGTAAAATAATGACTTTGTCGCCCAAAGGCTTAAGAGGGATAGACTTCATGGCCCGAATTATAGACTCAAAAAGCGCCCCGTAAACTTTACGGGGCGCGAGAAAAAATAACATTTTCTTAACTTCTCACTGTTCGGTAAGCTGATACCTCCCCTTCCGGATTAGTACCTGGAATGCCCACTACTTCCTTTTCCTCAACCGCCTTGGCAATTTCGTCAATCGTCCGCATAACCGCGTCATAAGGATTTTCAGCCTTCACAATTGGTCGGCCAACCACGATTCGATCCGCGCCGGCTTTGATGGCCTTGGCAGGAGTCATGATCCGCTCGGGATTCTGATCATCACTAGGGACTATGGCCCAAGTCGGCCGGATGGCTGGATTATTGAGACTAAAACGATTCTTAAAATATTTTCGAATCATTTCATTTTCAGTGGCAGCGCAGATGAGACCATCCATCCGCGACCAATCGGCTATCTTTGCCAGGGCTAGAGCTGCATTACCCACCGAGCGACCATAAATGGTCTCAGAGTCCTCATGTGAGAAAGTTGTTAACACTGTAACTGCGAGGACTTCTGTATCCGGAAGTTCGACCTTGAGAGCCTCCATCGCAGAGAGTCCCGCGGCACACATAACAGTTAGAATCTCAGGATTTGCCTCTCTAATGAGGACTCCGTCTGTGGCAAGCGTCCCACTGATATCAACGAGCTTTAGGTCAGCAAATACTCGCAGCTCCTGGCAATGAATCAAGTTTATCAATTCATAGCCACAAGCACGCAAGGCCGAGTTAACCTTCAAACAAACGCCGGTGCCCTTGAGCTTATTGGCCAAAGACAAAACGTCAGTCATAACTCGTCTACGCCCCAATCCTCCAATCGAAGGACCAGGGTTAAAATCAGCAGCAACAATCAGACGTTCCGCTGGTGTCAGTATCTTTTTCATACCGTCTTTCCTTTTATATTTTTATTCCTCTGACAAAGGCCCCAAATTCCCCCTCACCCTAGCACTAGGCTTGCCTTGTGTCCACGGCGTGCTATAATGCCTGGGCATGAGTTTTCTCGCTCCGTTTTTGCCTTGGATACAGATTATTATCTCGGCTCTCCTCGTAGCCGCGATTTTGTTGCAACAAAGCGATGCCAGCTTAGGCAGCGCCTTTGGTCAGTCTGGTGGAGGCGGCTTCCATGAGAAGCGCGGCTTAGAGAAACAACTCTTCATTGGCACCATTATCTTGGCGATCTTATTTGCCCTCTCGGCCCTGGCCGCTCTCTTCGTTTAATTTTTTCTTATCTATTTCTATAAATCATGGACAGTGATAACTTAACTCCGGCCTCGGCCGGTAAACAGCGTTGGTGGGACGAGGCCGCGGCCGCTATCCACTCTTACTCCGTTAAACAACAACTAATCCTCGCTGGTTTAGCGATTATTTTTGTGGCAAGTTTATTGGGCCTCTTATCTTATTTAAATAATCAATACTTAGTTACCGTGGAGGGGCGCGGTGGCTCCTTAACCGAGGGTATTATTGGCACACCCCGTTTTATTAACCCGTTACTGGCCATCTCTGATGCCGACCGCGACTTAACCACCCTTATTTACTCCGGTTTAATGCGCGTTAATGAGCAAGGCGAGGTCATCCCTGACTTAGCCACCTCTTATGAGGTCTCGCCCGATCATAAAGTTTATACTTTTACTTTAAAACCAGGGCTCACCTTCCACGATGGCAAGTCTTTAACCACCAACGATATA
>CAZIEN010000057.1:0-1006 GCA_964538315.1 uncultured Candidatus Saccharibacteria bacterium | reverse complement strand
GATCCGTTAATTAAAAGTTCTCGTCGGGGTGCCTGGGAGGGCGTGGTAGTCGAGAAGGTCTCGCCCACTGTGATCCGCTTCCACCTCAAGCAACCTTACGCCGCCTTTTTAGAAAATGCCACGCTCGGTATTTTACCGGCTCACATTTGGCAGAGTATTACGCCCGAGGGCTTCTCGCTCGCTCATGAGAATGTGGAGCCCATTGGCTCTGGTCCGTTTAAAATTAGTAGCACCAAGTTTGATCGCTCGGGTTTACCTCTATGGTATAAGCTCGTCTCATTTAATAACTTTGCTTTAGGTGAGGCCAATTTAACTGATATCACCCTTAACTTTTATGCCAATGAGGATGATTTGGTAGCCGCTTACAAAGGTGGCGCTATTGAGAGTTTAAGCGCCATTAGACCCGAGTTAGTCGCCGAGCTTACCAACTTCCGCCATCAAGTTATTACCGCCCCTTTCCCCCGCGTCTTTGCTGTCTTCTTTAATCAAAATGAGTCGGAGATTTTTACCCAACCCGAGGTCCGTCAGGCCCTTAACTTAGCGGTAGATAAGCCCGCTTTAATTAAGCAAGTTTTAGCTGGTTATGGCACCGTTTTAAGTGGGCCATTACCCCCAGGTGCTTTGGGCGCCGCGGCCGCTAGCAAGATTAAAGCCGTAGGCGGTGACATCCCAGCGGCCAGCGCTCTGCTTACTAAAAATGGTTGGGTTAAAAATGATCACGGCATTTGGACCAAAAAGACTAAGGCCAAAACTTATACCTTAAGCTTCTCCCTCTCTACACCCAGCACGCCCGAGTTACGCGCCGCCGCTGAGGCTGTGGCCAAAAATTGGCAGACCTTAGGCGCCGAGGTGGAATTAAAATCCTTTGAGCTTGGTGACTTAAATCAAAATGTGATCCGCCCACGCAAGTATGAGGCCCTCTTCTTTGGTGAGGTGGTGGGTCGCGACCCGGACCCACTGGCCTTTTGGCACTCGGGTCAGCGCTTGGACCCAGGGCTCAATGTAG
>CAZIEN010000056.1:0-3778 GCA_964538315.1 uncultured Candidatus Saccharibacteria bacterium | reverse complement strand
CCACTAGTTTGAGTATAGCCACTAGCGCCCACATACACCGTATAAGTGCCCGGGTTAAGATTGCTAAAGGTGGCTACCCCACTGCTGCCCACAATCTGATTACCCACCAAGGCCTTATTGGCGTCATAAACCGTCACCTGGGCGCCACTTAAGGGGAACTCACACGGTGCCTTAAAGCACTGGATCGCCCCATCTAACGCCGTCACATTAAGTGTAGCCTTAAGCGAGGGGGTGGCTGAGGTGATAGTGAAATAACCGCTATTGTAAATAACTACCTCATTGTTACCATCAGCCGAAATAGTTTTAATCCTAAATCTATAAGTGCCAGGATTTATTTTTACATCCACATTACCAGTACCGCAGGTATAACTTGGGATTGAGGCTGTATTCCACGCCACTGTCTGTTGACCTTTAATCGGCATTAAAGACCCGATCACTTTGCCACTTGTATCCAATAATTCCAGCCTGTTGAAGCAGTTGGTATCGTAAGACCAAGCTGAACTAAAATTTATATTTATATTAGAATCAGCAATGAGTTTATCGCCAGTTTGCGGTGAGGTGATAGTGATAGAAGGTTGGGAGGTGGTGCTAGGTTTAACACACTTATACATGGTGCCGCTCTGGCTTAAAAGTTCTCTTTCTAAATCGGGGCAACAATTATTAACCTCACTCCCGGCTCCTCTTATACCATTTTCAGGAATACAGGCTGCTGGAGTAGAACTATTTTGTTGCTGAATCTGGAGTTGGAGCTTGGTAATGAGGAAGTTGAGTTGGGCTTGGAGCGAGGCGATGATGGCTCGGAGTTGGGCCACATTTAAGCTCTCGGCCCGAGTGGCCACTGGCACCGCCAGCACCAGAGCCAAGACTAAACCAATGGCGAGTAAATATTTTTTCATCTTAAGTTTTATTAACTACTAGAGAGTACCTTTAGTGAGGTATTGAGAAGTAGTAAAGAAGTCACTAACTCCCCATGTCTGGAAATATCCACCCCAAGCAATGCCTTTAATAGCCATAAACAAAGTTTGAGAATTACCAAAACGAGAATCACTAGAAGGTAGAATACCCGTTATTTCCACAGTATAAGCACCACCATCAGGGATAGAAGAATCAGCTGGGGTAACAGAGATTGTCGGGGTAACAGAGATTGAATTTTTGGAATTATAAAGACCAGGATCCTTTTGAGTAGAAGAGGCAAACAAAATGGAGAAATTAGAAGCAGTTGGCTTAATAAATGTTCCCCCATCAGCATAAACTTTTAGAGTAATTTTTCCCGTTAAGGTACTAGAAGATACACCGGCAATACCCGCCGTAACAGTATTAGACGAGGAAACCAAAGTCCATTGGGGAGCCATAGTGAAAAACCACTGACCATTACCATAGATTGGCGAGGAAGGACCACTATTACCGGAGGAACCGTCCGGCTTCCTATATGTAACGGCGCCACCAGAGATAAAGGTTTGAGAAATAGAGCCATCTGAAACAGTTGAAGGGAAGGTGGCTTTGATGTCTAAGGTTTTAATTTGATCTTTCATTACCATCAAACCTAGATTTTTAAACGTTACTGCCCCCTTCAAGGTGGTTGGTCCAGGCACCAAAGCTACCAAAGAAGGTCCGTCATATAGGTAGAGGGTGGATGGTATTGCCGCCGGACTACTTGAACTATTTACAGTAACATCAGTTATCATGGAGTCACCATTTAAAGATGACACATTAAAAGCTTGCATTGTCACATTCTGGCTAGTACTAATTTTATGATTTTGGGTCCGAGGGGATGCTGGATAATTAGGAGTAACGGTTAAGGTTGGGGTGGTAGATGTTGCTGCCTTCACCGTCACCCAAGCTGAGTTACTATCACCGTAAGTTGGATGGGAGAAGTAGAGACGATATGTCCCAGGTGCATCTCTTGTTACTAAAGTGGCGCCACTATCTGTTTGAGTTGCAACTTTTATGTCGAAGCCATTACTAAGCCAGACTGCAGCTGAACCATTTAATCTGGCACCTTGAACCGTAAAGTTTTGACCTTGAGTTGCCTCAATCGCCGTCGTGTAAAGATAAGGCGACTTCTCCCCGACAATAGTAATGGTGTTTAACTTAGAAGTTTGGGCCGGGAAGGCTCGGTAGTAGAAGTCGTTATTATTCTCGACGGTATTAAAGTACATCCAATTCAACTTGCCACTATAAACCCCGCCAAACATTTGAGCCGGCTCATAAACTTGTCTGACGGTAAAGCGGATGGTCTTGCCAGCTGGGATCACGTAGCAAGTTTGACCCCAAGTACAAGAGACAATAGAGACAGCATCAAGACTCTTATTCTCAGTTAAACGAGGATAGGCATATTGATCAAGCGAATTTTTAATCGAGAGGAAGGGCCAATTAACCGGCACAAAAATCTTGCCGCCTTGAGCGGTAATAGAGTACTCGGCCTTAGCAACGAGATTATTCTCACCGCCGGCCGCACCCAACTTCATCTCAAAGTTGGGCCAAGTGGTTACATTAATAATTGGCTGCACCGAGCTAGTGCCAGCCGCGATCCCACCAGCCTTAGGCTTACTAAGATCACTAGAGACACCAGCGGCTACGGCGCCGAGTTGTTTATTATTGCCAGCTAAGTTACTGCTGGAGTTAGAGATGGCATAGATACCACCCACAATGAGTAAACCGGCCACACCTACCGCTAACCACTTTGGCGTCTGACCCATCTTCATTTTTTTCTTCATAAAATTGGCTACTTATTTTATTAAATATTATTAATCTAGACTATTTTGTAATTATACCGCGGGGGGGTAAAAGCTACTAAAGCTTATCCCCACTGGGTTTTTGGCCAAATTGTGTTAGAGTAGGCGCGATGAAGCGATTAATCCAGATTTTAACTTATGTTTTGGCGGCAGTGGGCCTGTTTTTTATCCTCGGCTACGCCGCCGTTTACCTTGGCCTCACCAATACGCCCGGCGGAGTAGATTTGGGCCGGCGCTTTAGAGTAGAGCCAAGCCAAATTGGCCAAGCCAAAAAGTTGAGTTGGAATGAGGGCTCCGAGTGGCAAACCTTAAATGGCGCCATTGAGAAGGATGCTAAGGTTATTAACCAGGCCGCCAAGGTAGCCGGCGTGGACCCGCGCCTCCTCACCTCTTGCTTAGTGGTCGAGCAGTTGCGCCTCTTTTACTCTGAGCGCGAGGTGTTTAAACAAGTCTTCTCCCCGCTCGTTATTTTAGGCACACAGAGCCAATTCTCCTGGGGTGTTATGGGGATGAAGCCCGAGACTGCCAAATTAGTAGAGCAATATCTTAAAGACCCGGCCTCGCCTTATTACTTAGGCGCTCGTTATGAGCACTTACTCGACTTTACTACTGGTAACGCGGACGAGGAGCGCTTTACCCGCTTAGTAGATGAGCATGATCATTATTGGTCTTACCTTTACTCGGCCATTTACTTAAAACAACTCCAAACCGCTTGGGCTACGGCTGGCTACCCGATAAATAACAATATTGGCGTTACGGCTACCCTCTTTAACATCGGCTTTAATAAATCTGAGCCCAAAAGCGCCCCCCAAGTGGGTGGCGCCGTCATTAATATTAATAATGTTGATTATACCTTTGGCTCTTTAGCGGCCCAGTTTTATTACTCGGGTGAGCTCCTTAAGGACTTCCCTATTACTAACTACTCGGGTTTATAAACCGAGCTGGCAATTTTAACTGTGCCAGTTTGCGTTTTGGTTGGATCGTAAAACTCTAAGGTAAATTGGTAAGTCCCCGCGGCCATATAATCAAGCGGATAAGTAAAC
>CAZIEN010000055.1:0-3858 GCA_964538315.1 uncultured Candidatus Saccharibacteria bacterium | reverse complement strand
CGGATAGCGCGCGGCGCCTGGTAAGTTTTCTGACTCTGGGAATTAAAGTACCCCTGAGTCAGACCACTGACCGTCCGATGCAGGTTCTGTGAGCGGTATGTCCGCTCACGTTGCCGATTTTGGGCTCCCCGACTTAAAGTGTCGAGGGTCCGCGTCGCCGTATAACTATTGTCGCGATGAATTGCTTCATCATGACGATACGCATCGGACTGCGCGCGTTGATCGATGTTCGCCATATTCTCAATGTGGCGATAAATATCGTTGGGTGCAATCATTGGAACAATTGCACCAGAGCGCAAAGTTGAGTCACCCGGGGTGATAATCATCACCTTCTCGCCCGGCGGGACACTGACCGGACGGTCAATGCCTGCTGGCACAATGGTCGTGCCACTGGTCGTCGCACAACCCTGCGCCAGTACTAAACCCAGCACCGCCAACACAAGTAAAAATGCACGAAACATATCATTTCTCCCTTATTTTTAGCCCTATTTGGGCCGTTTTTACCAAGGTTCATCTATACCCTACTTCTTATATTATACACCCAAACTTAAGTTTTGTCAAATGCTCCTATGGGGAGTGGTTTGGGACACAAATCCCCCGTTTTACAAGGTTGTGTGGATAAGACTTGAGTGCTAGGAATGAGATCAGACCAAATAATAAATTGTTTTTAAGGTCGATAAAGACTAAACTGTAATGGATGATCAACTTCAATGAAGATAAGTCTGACAAACAACTCTCGGATCTGCATTTAAAAGAGGCGGAGGAACTGGCGGAGATCTTAGCCGCCAAATACGGCCTGCCCTATCTTGATCTTTCAAAATCTTCCATTAATACCGACGCTCTGCGTTTAATCCCTGAGGTGGAGGCGCGCGCCGCCAATGTGGCCCTCTTCCGCATTAAGGGTAAGGAGCTTTATATGGCGGTACTCTCCCCCACTAGTGACTTAGTCCGCGGTTTAATTAGTGACTTAGAGAGTAAGAATTTTAAAGTTAATCTTTACATCTCTTCCGTCACGAGTTTAAAGCATGCTTGGGAGCGTTATGCCGAGATTATTAACTCCACCCCCACCGATATTGGCGTTATTGATATCTCCAGCGACACCATCACTGAAGAAATTAAAGCCTTAAAAACTTTAGCGGATGTGGAGGCTAAAATTGCTGAGGAAGCGGCCCTAACCCTTAAAGGTGGTGGGATCACGGGGATCGTGGAGACCTTCCTCGCTGGTGCTTTAGTCACCGACGCCTCGGATATCCACCTCGAGCCAGAGGAAAATGATATTCGGTTACGTTACCGCTTGGATGGCGTTTTAGAGGATGTAGCCAGTCTTGATCGGCGAGTTTATCAACCAATTCTCTCCCGGATTAAATTAATCTCTGGCTTAAAGTTAAACATTAAGCAGGCGGCGCAAGATGGTCGCTTCTCAATTAAAGTGGCTGGCACCGAGATGGAGATTAGAACGAGCGCCTTACCGGGAGCTTATGGTGAGTCAATTGTGCTACGAGTTCTTAACCCCGAGACAATTAACCTCACCTTTAAGACCTTGGGTGTAGAGCCGGCTTTGCTTAAAATCTTTGAGCAAGAGATTCATAAGCCTAATGGTGTTGTCCTCCTCACTGGTCCTACCGGCTCGGGTAAAACCACCACTCTTTACTCCTTCCTCCGCGAGGTTAGCTCTAGTGAGAACAAGGTTATCACTATTGAGGATCCAATTGAGTATCACTTGGCTGGGATTAATCAGACGCAAACTAACGCTAAAAAGGGTTATACCTTCCTCTCGGGTTTGCGCTCGGCGCTCCGCCAAGACCCAGACATTATTATGGTTGGTGAGATCCGTGATGCCGAGACGGCTAAGATTGCTATTAACTCCTCCCTCACGGGTCACCTTGTTTTCTCGACTCTCCACACCAATGATGCCGCCGGTACAATCCCCCGTTTAATTGACCTGGGGATTAACCCGAAGATTATGAGCGCTGCTCTTAACATCTCTATTGCCCAGCGCCTAGTCCGTAAACTGTGTGTGTATTGTAAAAAGGAAGATACTTTGCGGCCCGAGGAGAGTAAGCTAGTCCAAGCGATAGTGGCTAGTATTAAAACTAAACGGCCAGACCTAGTTCCCCCTCAAGCCAGCAAGGTCTTCCGCGCGGTGGGTTGTGCTAAGTGCAATAACACGGGCTACAAGGGCCGCGAAGGTTTATTTGAGGCGATCTTAATGGATGAGGCGGTGGCCAATGTGGCTATAAATAACCCTAGTGAACGAGAAATAAAAGTGGCGGCGAGGCCGCAAAACATCCTCGACATGAGGCAAGATGGTATAATTAAAGTGTTACGCGGCGAGACAAGTTTAGATGAAGTGGGCCGCGTGGTAGATTTGAATCAAGAGCTAATTTAGATCTTTAACTCTCTTATCAAGAGCATAAACCTCCGAGCAATCCCTTAAATAGTGCTATTTAAGTTAGGTAATTGTTCAAGGATAGTGACAGTCACCCTCGTCAAGCGAGGAACCGGCGCGTCCTATTACGAAAACCCGTTAAGTCTTCCGGCTTAAATTGCTCGGAGGTTTATGAGCTTGATCTTTGCAGATACTAGCATAAAATAGATTATATGTCAAGCACCCAACCTGAAGATAATTTTCTCGATTCTTCCCTCCGTCCGAGTGGGTGGGAGGAGTATGTTGGTCAGTCCGCAATAAAAAACAACCTGTCCATCTTACTAAAGGCGGCTAAGGAGCGCAACCACCCCCCAGAACACCTCCTTTTTTACGGCCCGCCCGGCTTAGGTAAGACCACTTTGGCCCATTTAATTGCCCGGGAAATGGGGGTGAATTTAAAAAACACTTCAGGCCCCACGATTGAGAAGGTGGGTGACCTGGCCTCAATAATTACTAACCTCACCGCCGGTGATGTGCTCTTTATTGATGAGATACACCGACTTAATAAAGCAGTGGAGGAGGTTTTATACCCGGCGATGGAGGCTGGGAGTTTAAATATTATCCTTGGCAAAGGTCCAGGGGCAAGAGTGATTGAACTGTCTTTACCACCCTTTACTCTCATTGCCGCCACCACCAGGGTAGCATTACTATCTTCCCCACTCCGCTCCCGTTTCTCTGGTGGAACCTTTAAACTAGATTTTTATACTGAGGAGGAGATTGTTAAAATTTTGGAGCGCTCGGCTAAGATTTTAAATATTGAGGTGACAACTGAGGGTTTACAGGAGATTGCTAAGCGGAGTCGCTTTACTCCTCGGATGGCTAACCATCTCCTTAAACGCTGTCGCGATTTAGCTCAAGTCAAAAAGGAAGCGATTAGTCCAGAGAACGTCCGTGAGGCAATTAATTTACTGGGGATTGATGAAGTGGGTTTAACTAAAAGCGACCGGGCGGTACTAGAAGCTTTGATCGATAAATTTGCTGGTGGACCAGTGGGTCTCTCAACCCTCGCCACCGCCACTCATGAGGAGGAAGCCACTGTGGAGGAAGTTTATGAGCCCTATTTAATCCAGCTTGGCTTTTTAGAGCGGACCCCGCGCGGCCGAGTGGCCACCCCTAAAGCTTACTTCCATCTTGGCCGGGAATTACCAAGGGATCGACAAGGTTCCTTGTTATAGTTTATTTTAAAGTTTATGGCTGGGCATAATAAATGGACACAAATTAAGCACAAAAAGGGCGCGGTAGACGCCAAGCGGAGTAAAATCTTCTCCATGCTTGGTAAGTCAATTGCCGTGGAGGCTAAGCGTTGTGGTGGGGATAAAAATGATCCGGGTCTGCGGAGTGCTATTGACCGAGCGCGGGCCGCCAATATGCCCAATGATAATATAGACCGGGCGGTGGCCCGAGGCGCCGGCGTAGGCGGCGCCTCTTAT
>CAZIEN010000054.1:1942-3931 GCA_964538315.1 uncultured Candidatus Saccharibacteria bacterium | reverse complement strand
AGGAGTGACTTGTTTCTAAAATTTAATTATTTTACATTTCAATACTTATGTGGTAGTAATATCGGTAGTTAGACCATTGGAAGGAGGTGAGAGTATTGGCTAATGAGACTGAAACCAAAGAGGTTGAGTGTCGCACATGCCATCGGCAATTTGTTCCAAGTTTTGAATTTGATTATTACGGAGCCGATGAAAATGGCAAAAATGGCCAGTGCGAACGTTGTATGATGCGGGAAGCTTTTGGTGGTGAAAAACCAGAACCGGTTGCTCTGCCGAGCGGGGAACACATTAACCTGGTTTGCCGTCGCAAAACCGGATCTGGCCCGTGTCGATTCTTGTCTTCTGGCGCGAAAGGAATGGTGTGTGCTAAGGGCAGCACCCTTGAGGCGACTATTCAACAGCAAGTTGAGCATATGCGCTCCAGGGGAGACAATTGCTCGGGCCCACCAGATTTTATCGTAATCGTGGAGTAATTCCCGCCACACAGAGATCTCGTCTCGTGTTGGCGGGATCTTTGTTTTTATTCATACCCCTTAACACACTCCATTAAATACTGTAACCTAATTAAATACTGTAACCTAGTCGTATATGACCTTTTTAATTATCTCTTTTATTGCCGGAGTGCTCACAGTTTTAGCACCGTGTGTGCTGCCACTCTTACCGGTAGTTATTGGATCCACTGCCGGTAGTCGAAGTAAAAATACGCCTTATATTGTGGTGGGCTCTTTAGCCGTCTCAATTATTGCTTTTACTTATTTACTTAAGGTTTCTAGTGCTTTTGTGACTATCCCGGCTGAGGTTTGGACTTATCTCTCGGGTGGGATTTTAATTTTATTTGGCTTAACTCTCCTCTTCCCTAATTTATGGGCCCGGGTGCCGGGGATGGCCAAAATAACTATTGGCTCTAATAAGTTGTTGGGTAGTGGTTATCAGCAAAAGAGCTTTTGGGGTGATGTGTTGGTTGGTGCCTCTTTGGGACCGGTCTTCTCTACTTGCTCGCCCACTTACTTTGTTATTTTGGCTTCAGTATTACCAGCCAGTTTTATTTTGGGGACGGTTTATTTATTGGCCTATACTTTAGGCCTGAGTTTAGTTTTATTGTTAGTAGGAGTGCTGGGCGAGCGCTTTACCAGTCGTTTAACCTTTTTGGCTGATCCGGAGAGTTGGTTTAAACGTGGCTTAGGAGTTCTGTTTATTATTTTAGGTCTAGCTATTGCCGTGGGTTGGGAAAAGAAGTTGGAGACCAATATTTTAAATAGTGGCTATTTTGATGTAACTAAAGTGGAGACAGGCTTACTCCAACAGTTGGACTCTGCCACCACCACTAAAGTTAAACCTCTAATGGGCACGCCTTATAAAGAGTTAGTGAAGCCCTCTGGTTTTGTTAATACTAATGACCAACCAATTAAAATTGGTGACTATGTGGGCAAAAAAGTTATTTTACTAGATGTTTTAACTTACTCCTGTATTAATTGTCAGCGGACCTTTCCTTATGTGGTGGCTTGGTATAATAAATATAAAGATGATGGATTGATAGTGATTGGGATCCATACACCAGAGTTTGCCTTTGAGAAGGATAAGGCCAATGTGGCCGCCGCCATGAAGAAGTTTGGCATCACCTTCCCTGTAGTTTTAGATAATGATTACGGCACGTGGAATGCTTATGGTAATAAGTTTTGGCCACACAAATACTTAATTGATATTCATGGCAATGTGGTCTATGACCATATTGGTGAGGGAGCTTATGATGAGATGGAGATGAAGATTAAAGACTTACTTAAAGAGCGAGCCCAAGTATTGGGTGAGCCTTTAACTAGTGATAATAATTTAGCGGCTAATACTGTGCCAGTAGTAAAGATCTCAACTCAAAGTCCGGAGACTTATTTTGGCGCTGCGCGGAATGAGTTTTTAGGCAATGGTACAGTTGGTGCAGTGGGGGAGCAAACCTTAACCTTGCCAAATAATTTTAATATAAACACTCTGTATTTACGT
>CAZIEN010000054.1:0-1932 GCA_964538315.1 uncultured Candidatus Saccharibacteria bacterium | reverse complement strand
GTGGCAAGTTGGGGCGGAGAGCGCGGCGCCGGCCGCCGGCGCCGCGGTAGCCTATCGGTATCAAGCTACTAATGTTTACTTGGTAGGGAGCGCTGATAGTCCTACCACCGTGGAGGTTTGGCAAGACGGCGTTTTGGTTAAAGAAATTACAATTAAAGCCAGTGAACTTTATCAATTAATCCATAATCCCACCTCGGGACCACATTTGCTAGAGCTACGGGTTAAAAATGGTGGTGCCCACTTCTACACCTTAACCTTTGGGTAGAATATATTTACTCTATTTAAAATAAACTTGACATAAAAGGTCCCGAAGAGCAGTAATCTATATTAGATAAGGGCAACGGGCTCTTATTGGACCTTAAAAACAACTCAATCTCTCAAGCGGAGAGACGGAGGATACGATAATGAATCGGAAAAAAATTAAAGTCACTTTAATTTGTGGGGGGCATGGACCACTCCATATTATTAAAGCCTTACTCAAGTTGATTGGTGGGGATTTCCCCGGCGTCACTATTACTTGTATTTGCCCAAATAGTGATGGCGGTGGCTCTACTGGTCAGTTGGCGCAGGAGGGTGGTCACCGATCAATTGGTGATGTAAGTTGCTGTATTGCTGCCCTAACACCCAATGCTGAGGTTGAAGAGAGATTGTTTGAGCGGTATGAGAAGGGGATTTTTATCGGTCACTCGCTTAAAAATCTAATTCTCCATTTCTTGGCTGCGGGGTTTGGTATTTATAAGGCCATCACGGTTCTGTCTGCTTTGTGCAAGATTAAGCCACATCAAGTTTTACCAGTGACCCCGCGGTCACTTAAGTTGTGTGTGCGGATGGCCAATGGCAAAGTCCTTACCGGAGAACAAAAGATTGACACTCTGTCATCTAGTGAGTTTTTTGATGAGGTGGCACACAAGATTGCTTCAGCCTGGCTTTCTCCGGCGGCTAATGCACAGGCTTGCCCGAGAGTCCTACAAGCACTTAAGAGCAGTGATTTTATCATCATTTGTCCAGGTAGTTTTTGGACGAGTATTATCGCTGTTCTTCTCGCTGGTGGAGTTAAAGAGGCTATCATGGAGAGTAATGCCAAGCTCATTTTTTTGGTAAATTTGATTACCCAAATGGGAGATACTCACGGCCTAACAGTGGCCGGGTTTATTAAAAAGATTGAGCCTTATCTGGGACGGCCGCTTGATTATATTGTGGCCAACAATGGCCTATTGCCCGACTCAAATTGGGTTAAGAAGGTAATGGAGGAAGCGAAGCTTGATACTCCAATTTCTCTCAATGGGAAGTTGACGAGGTTAGGGAGGATAGGAAAAGACAAAAGAGTGATCCAGGCTAAACTTTTGGCGGCTAATGCGGAGAGAGGTTTCCACCACGACCCAACTGTTGTGGCTGGAGTCTTGGCTAAAATAATAGTAAAGAGTTTATAGAAATTTAAAGAAAGGAGAGACGCGCTGTTTGCCACAAGCAAACAGCGCTTTTATTTTGTCTTGCTAAATAAGGAATTTTTGGTATAATAAAGAGTAATGAAGTTGGCCATCCCGCATCGGCGGCAATTAAATGATTATATGTGCGGTCCAGCGACCCTCCAAATGGTCCTGGCTTTTTTAGGTGAGCAAAAGAGCCAGCGGAAGATTAGGAAGTTGATGAAGGCCTCGCCCGGGGAGTTAAAGTCACACGGGATGGATAATTATAAAATGGTCCGCGGTATCCAACGAGCTGGCTTTTATGCTTATGTAAATGAGAACTCCAATTTGGACGAGCTTAAATTATTTGTTAAACAAGGTTATCCGGGGGTGGTTAATTATATTGAGCCCTCGCATGAGGATGGACACTTTGCCGTAGTTAAGGGCTACAACTCTCTCCTTGGGACAATTATTTTAAACGATCCGTGGAATGGCGCCGACTTTACCTTGCCGGAGAAAAAGTTTT
>CAZIEN010000053.1:1933-3964 GCA_964538315.1 uncultured Candidatus Saccharibacteria bacterium | reverse complement strand
TTTCCTGGTCCTCCCGGCAGGAATCGAACCTACATTACAAGCTCCGCAAGCTTGCGTTCTATCCGTTGAACTACGGGAGGATTAATTTAACCTAACACAGATTTTTTAAAATCCCAACCAATCGGCGAGGAGGTTAATAACCGACTCCTCATGTTTCTCTTGTTTTAAATGACGCGCTTAAAAGGTTTTAACCGCTACTAAGTCGGCACCATCGAGCGGTAAATCAATTAGCGGCATAATCGTGCGCTTACTCTCTAAAAGTAGTTTAGTCTTAGCTTGTTTGTCGGCGACCCAAAAGGAGTCTAAATTTTCATACGGATAAAAAGTTTTCCCCGCGCGCACCCCTTGCTCATTAAGCTCAAACTCCATTAACTCGGGTCCACGACGCTGATAGTGGATAAGGGTCCCGCCGCCCAGCACAATAATAATAGCGAAGAGGAAGTTGCTAAAGATAATGGCGAGGATCGCACCGACTACGATTATTAAACCGGCGCCCCAAAACCAATCTACACTCCGTTCTTGCGGTGAGTGCTCATAAGCCTGCCAAGTTACTTTATTTAAGTTCTGCTCCATTACTTATTATTGTAACAGGTATTTAGTTGAGACAAAAAGTCTTTTCTGCTAGTTTAGGTTGATATGATCAAGGTGGTTACTATGGGTGGGGGTGGCGGTCATGCCCAAGTCTTAAAATCCCTCAAGCATTTAACTAATGTTGCTATTACTGCTATTTGCCCTAGCACCGACTCCGGCGGCTCCACTGGTATCTTGCGTCGGGATTATGGGGCAGGTGGTTACCTGGGGGATATTACTAAATGCTTAGGAGCCTTAGCGGTTGATGAGGAGTTGGCGGCCGCCTTAGCTTATCGGTTTGGTCACGGCTCCCTGTCTGGTCACTCTATTAGAAACATCTTACTCTTTGGTTTAGAACAAACTTTAACTATCGATCAAGCTTTAAAAAAGCTATCTAATATTTATCAACTTAAAGATCATCAAGTTTTGCCTGTAACACAAGATAAGACGGAGCTATGTGCCTCGTTGCAGTTGGGTAATAAAGTGGTGGGGGAGGCGAGTATTGATCAGATTGCCAGTAATCCCTTGTGGAATCCAAGTGTCCACGCTATTGCTGATATTTACCTTAATCCACCTGTTAAAGCAGGCCCTAAAGTAATTAAGGCCCTTAAAGAGGCTGAGTTTATTGTTGTTTGCCCCGGAGATCTTTACTCCAGTATTATCCCTACTTTATTACCTCAAGGTATTAAGAAGACTATTGTTGGCAGTTCGGCTAAGGTAATTGTTTTTATTAATATTATGACTAAAAAAGGTGAGACTGATGATTATACAGCCTCAGACTTTGTTACGGAGATTGAGACTAAGCTTGGCCGGCCGGCTGACTATATTGTTTGTAATAATAAACCTATTCCCGAGGAAGTGGCCTTACGATATTCTTTAGAGAATAAGGTTGTTTTAAATACTATTAACGAGGATCTAGATCCGCGGGCCATCATGGCTCCTTTAGCCGTTATTGATGAACACCAACAAATTATGAGTGACCCAAAGGTTATTTATAACGTCTTAACTAAAATTATCAAACAAAAATAAAAGCAGTTGGGGTAATCCAACTGCTTTACTCACTATTTTCCTGAATGGGAAAGGTGTAAGAAAAATCAAATAGTTGATAGATCTTTTCTCCATATTCCCTAACAACAGTCTGAGCACCGTCGCTACCATAATCCATGATTTTCAATTTACCGTCGCAGTCACAAAAGTTCCGAGGATTAACGAAACAGTGCGGATCGAGATAGCTTTTACCTTCAGTAAGATCATCAAGTTGGTGTCCGAGATTGTAATACTTTATTAAAATCGGCTTACCAATGGGTTGGATGTTTATCATCCCAAAAACAGATAAATACGTTGGATTAAGAAATCGGTGTTTGGTTTGACGATAAAATACAAATTCTTTCCAGTTGGCCACTATGCCCCTGAATAATAATCCCTTAAACCCTGCTATGGCTTTAGGAGAACATTGCCAAT
>CAZIEN010000053.1:0-1923 GCA_964538315.1 uncultured Candidatus Saccharibacteria bacterium | reverse complement strand
ATATACTTCCATCGGTCCTCCATTTTCATTACTCGTCTAAATAAACTAAAGGCTTGTATTGGACGAATTCGTGGGAATTTTATCGCTAGACCCAAGAGTGGCAACAGAACCACTATCCGAGTCTCTCCTTTCCTTATCTCCATCTAACCTCCCCTTATTTTGTCTGGGTAAAAAATACTATATAAAATAGTCTATGTCAATTGGCGGAGGAGGTGAGATTCGAACTCACGATACCAATTAAGGTATGACGGTTTTCAAGACCGTTGCCTTAAACCACTCGGCCACTCCTCCTTAGTTACTCTCTAACAGACGCTTTAGGGCGTTACCACCTTTATAGCTTTTTATCTTCTTTTCCTCAAGTCTAGCCTCCGTAGAGGTGACAAAATCTTTTCGATAGATTAATTTCCAAGGCTTATGTAGTTTAGTGAATGTACTCCCAGTTCCTTTGTTGTGCTCTCTTGATCTTCTATCAAGATCATTTGTAGACCCAATATAATGCTTAAGATTTTTTTGACTTTGTAAAATATAAACACAGTACATAAACTTTTGCCTTAAACTTCACCCCGCCATGGCGGGGCAAGCTCGGCCACTCCTCCTTTTATTTAATTATGCTCGGCCCTTGATTTACCTCGGCCGATTTTAACAATGAAGAAGAGATAAATAATCTCCAAAATCGCCACCGTGTTGGTAACAAGCATGGCCATAAACCACCACTTCTCACCGCGCTTAGCGGCTTGCCATAGGGCGACCCCCTTCCAAGGGAGGGCCCACAAAGCCATCAGCACAAAGAAGTGCCAATTATTACTTAAAAAATTAACTAATTGCGGATCAGTCATAAGTAGCTTAATCCTAGCAAAACTTAGCTAAAAGGCAACGCCAAGTTATAATGACCTTAATGCGTTACTTAGGAATTGATTATGGGAAGAAGAAGGTGGGCCTCGCCATCTCTGACCCCAGTGGGAGCATTGCCTTCCCCCTCACCGTGCTTGATAACGGCCCTAAATTGGCCGAGCATTTGGCTAAGCTTACCACCGAGGAGGGAGTGGGGGAGATTGTGTTAAGTGAGTCGCTGGACTATCGTCATCAGCCCAATCCAGTTATGGCCGAGGTGGCCGAGCTTAAAGAGCGTTTAGAGGCCGAATTTGATTTAACTGTTCACTTACAACCCGAGTGGTTAACCTCGCGCGAGGCCGAGCGAGATATTGGTTTAGATAAAATGTCACACGCCCGGGCGGCGGCGGTGATGCTCCGGAGTTTTTTAGAGACGAGGCGGCATAAATAAATGAGCACTATTTTTACTTGGCTCGATCCGTTATTTATTGTCCATACTTTAGGGCTCTTGGGGGTGTGGTTAATTATTTTTGCCGAGTCGGGATTATTTTTTGGCTTCTTCTTCCCGGGTGACTCACTTCTGTTTACGGCCGGCTTTTTAGCCTCGCAAGGTTATTTAAATATTTGGTGGTTGGTGGGCGGGGCAGTAGTGGCGGCTATTTTGGGTGACAATGTGGGTTACTGGTTTGGTAAAAAGGTGGGGCCCAAAATTTTTACTCGCGAGGAGTCGGTATTTTTCCACCAAGATCATGTGCGGCGCGCGGCGGAGTTTTTTAATCAGCATGGTAAAAAGGCAATTATTATTGCTCGATTTATCCCGATTGTGCGCACTTTTACGCCAATTTTAGCGGGAGTGGGGAAGATGGAGTACAAAACTTTTATTGCTTACAATTTAATCGGCGGCGTGTTGTGGGGCGGCGGACTCACTTTGGCGGGTTATATTTTAGGCGCCACCGTGCCCGGTGTGGATCAATATCTTTGGCCCATCATTATCTTAATCGTTTTTGTCTCCTTTTTACCCGCCCTCAAACATTTCTTTACTAAATAATTTTTCTTCTTGTCCCCTCGGTTGGAATCGAACCAACATTAGCG
>CAZIEN010000052.1:0-3993 GCA_964538315.1 uncultured Candidatus Saccharibacteria bacterium | reverse complement strand
TTAATAACTCAAAATAATTATGCCTCCAGTTAATCCATCCCCAGTCGCGACTCCAAAAACTAATTTTAAACCTAACCGCCGACCACCAAGTCGCGGCAACTTTGGTCGTCGACCACCCAGCCCACGCCGTGACGCTAAGCCAGCTGGTAATGGCGCCAAGATCCCACCACTCGCCCCCGGCAACCTCCGCGTGATCCCTTTGGGTGGTGTAGAGGAGGTGGGTAAAAACATGACCGCCATTGAGTACGGCGACACCATTTTAATTATTGATATTGGCTTCCAAATTGCTGGTGATGAGACACCCGGTGTGGATTACATCATTCCCGACTCCACTTATGTGGAGGAAAATAAGCATAAGGTTAAAGCGGTGATTATTACTCACGGGCACCTCGACCACATTGGTGGCATCCCCTACATCATGGAGAAGATTGGTAACCCACCCATTTACACCTCGCTCTTAACGGCCGTGATGATTAAAAAGCGCCAAGAGGAGTTCCCCCATTTACCTAAACTAGATATTAGGATGGTGGGTAAAGACGATGTCTTAAAATTAAATGAGTTTACGGTCCGCTTTTTTGGCGCCACTCATACTATCCCCGACTGTTTTGGCGTCATTGTAGAGACACCACTTGGTAACGCCATTTTTACCGGCGATGTGAAGGTGGAGAATAAGGATGGCATCCCCGCTGACTTTGAAGTAGAGACTTACAGCAAGTTGGGTAAGGAGAATAACTTGGTTTTAATTGCTGACTCCACCAACGTGACTAAGGAGGGCTTTTCTTACCCGGAGAAGGAGGTGCATAAAAACTTAAAGGATATTATTGCTAAAGTTAAGGGCCGGATTATTGTGGGCACCTTTGCCTCACTCTTTGACCGGATTGTTGCCGTGGTAGAGGCCGCCGAGAGCTTGGGTAAAAAGGTGGCCATTGAAGGCCGCTCAATGAAGACCAATGTGGAAATTGCTAAAGAGCTTGGTATTTTAAAAGTTAAAAAGGAGACGATCATTGCCTCCGAGAATATTGGCGATTACCCGGAAGATAAATTAGTTATCCTTGCCACTGGCGCCCAGGGTGACGAGTTTGCCGCTTTAATGCGTATGAGTAATAAAGAGCATCGCACCGTTAAAATTAAAAAGGGTGATACCGTCCTCCTCTCCTCCTCGGTAATCCCCGGCAATGAAAAGAGTGTGGAGAAGTTAAAAGATAATCTCTCGCGCCAAGGGGCCAAGATTATTACCGTGGGTGTGGCCAATGTACACTCCTCCGGTCACTCTTATAAGGGTGAGTTGACCTGGGTCCACCAAATGGTTAAGCCTAAATATTTTATCCCGGTCCACGGCAGTCACTATATGCTCACCGTGCATCGCGACTTGGCCGAGGACTTAGGCATGCCCGAGCGCAATATTATTGTCCCCGATAACGGCATGGTAGTAGAGATCCAAGACAATGGTAAAAAAATCGTCGCCTTAAAAGAGGCAGCCTCCTCTCGCGTAGTAATGGTAGACGGCTTAGAGTCCAATAATGTGCAAGAGGTAGTCATCCGTGACCGCCAAGTCTTGGCCCAAGACGGTATGTTTGTGATTATTGCCATTATTGATATTAAAACGGGCAAGGTGCGCAAGTCGCCCGATATTATCTCGCGGGGCTTTGTTTATTTAAAAGAATCGCAAGACTTACTCCGTCATGTGCGCGCCATGACTAAAAAGGTAATTGAGGATTCTACGGCCAAAATGCACCCCATTAACTTTGACTACGTTAAAAACAATGTCCGCGAGCAAGTGGGCAAAGAGTTACTTAAAAAGACGGCCAAGCGCCCTATTATCCTCCCGGTTTTAATTGAGGTCTAACATGAGTACCTTCTCCCGCAGCCAAAGAGTCCTAGCCTATATTGTGGGTTTAGTGCTCGCCTTTGCCACCGCTTTACCCTCCTACATTAGCTCTACCTTCCTCGCAGAGCGCTTGGGCGAGGGTAAAGTGGGTTTAGTCTACGCCGCGGCCTCACTCTTCACCTTAGTTCTCTTGGCCTTTGGACCAACGCTCTTAAAATACTTTGAGCTCCGGACCATTATCTTAGCGAGTGGACTCTTGGCTAGTGTGGCGGCCTTAGGATTAGCCACTAGCCAAACAGCCGGCCTTATCTTGGTGGCCTTTATTAGCTTTTATGCTCTCACTATTTTACTGCGCTTCCTCACTGATTATTACTTAGAGGCGGCCAGCCCCAACTCGGGCACCGGCAGTATCCGCGGCTTCTTCCTCACTTTAGTTAACTTAGGTTGGTTACTCTCACCATTGGCCGCCGCCGCCCTCCTTGAGAATGGTGGTTACCGCCTGCTTTATATTGTGGCCGGACTCCTGTTTATGCCGCTTGGACTCTTAGTGATTAATCACAGTCATAAGCTTAACCCTGCGCACCAAGAGAAGTGGTGGCACACCTTAAAGCGCCTATTTAAAAATAACGACCCAAAACCTCGCAATTTAAAAAATATTCTTTACCTCGATTTATGGCTCAACATTTTTTATGCCGTAATGGTGGTCTATTTACCCATCTTCCTCCATCAATATATTAATTTAACTTGGGGCCAAATTGGGATTGTCTTTACCTGGATGTTGCTACCCTTTGTGTTAGTAGAGTATCCGCTGGGCCGCTTGGCTGATAGTAAATGGGGTGAGCAAGAGGTGTTGGTTATTGGCCTCCTTATTACTGGTATTTTTACGCTCATTATCCCTTGGCTTAATTTACCCAATGTTTTAGCTTGGTCAGTACTTCTCCTCCTCACCCGCGTGGGTGCCGCCAGTGTGGAGATTATGAAGGAGACTTATTTATTTAAAAAAATTGGGCCCACCGATATTGATATCTTAACCCTCTCACGGAATTTAATCCCCCTCTCTTATCTTATTGCCCCCCTCTTAGCCTCTCTTACCCTCCTCTTCCTCCCGATCCACTTCCTCTTTGCCTTACTTGGTCTCTCGGCCCTCCTCATGATCCCCATCGCCCAAAGACTTAAGGATACAAAATAAAAGAGCCGTCTTCTGCAAAAGCATAATGACGACTCTTATTACTACTCGATACTATCGGAAAAGATATTCCAAAACTTCGTCAGCTGCTTTGCGGGTTCCGTTCACAAACCAATCTACTACTTGTCCTATGTGACCCATTTCCGTCTCCAACAATCCTTCGAAAACAACTGCGTAAGGGGTTGGCACTGGCCCCAAGGAATGTGTGAGGATCGTAATTTTTAAACTATCGTGGATGGAATCACCCACGTTTTTGAGTAACTCATACTTCACTACCCGACCATCAAAGGCGAGGTATGTGATAAGTTCATCCAAAGCTACCCGTGGAGATGTTTCTTTAGTTTTGTTGGGAGTGCCTTCTCCCAACTGATTTCTATAGATACTAACTTTCATTTTCATTCTCCGATTGTGAGATATCAAGATAATAGTGATTACTTATTCATCACTAATTTTTTCCATTTTCTATTATACACCCAAATACATAGTTTGTCAATAGGTATAAAAATGGCCTAAATTAGGGTTATTTCATCACCTCGCGGAGGGCGCAGTACTCGCAATCTTTGTCATCACAGCGTTTGTCCCAAAAAGCGAGGGTTAGGATCTCCTCGGCGGCTTGTTTAATTACCGTCTCCAATTCATCAGTATTAGCTTTAGTAATTTCAAAGCTCTCTTGTTTGTACCCACCATTATCACCCGGTTCAATAAAATCTATCACTCCTGTCTCCATCTTATATCGGGCTTCCTCATATTTATCTAACAGTAATTTATAAAACACGAGTTGGCGGAAGTAGTTACCATCATCGTCGGTTTGCGTCTCACCCATAATGGCATTGCGGCTCATGGGTTGCTTGGTTTTATAATCCACCACCCGCACCTTATTACCCTCCCCCGTAAACTCAATTTTATCCAACACACCGGTTAAGCGGATCTCTGGCGTTAATAACACACCGCTAATTTTAAACTCGGTTAAAACATTATT
>CAZIEN010000051.1:0-4023 GCA_964538315.1 uncultured Candidatus Saccharibacteria bacterium | reverse complement strand
GATTTAACTAAACTAACTGGTAATGAGGAAGTTATTTTAATCTCACCAGCGGGACGAGTACTGTCCACTTTGTCACCGGCGATTAAACGAGCTGACTTGTTGGCCGCGGTGGGTAAATTGAGTGAGGATTTAACGGCCGCTGAAAAATTATTAGCTCTTAAAACTTCAACTAACTTACCTAAAACTGCTCTCTCGCCAACTCAAAATCCCAGTGCTCTTAATAAGTTGAGTAAGGTGGAGTCAACGACGAGTGCGGTTAAACTAACGGCTAAGGTGAGTGGTGGTTGGTGGCAGCGTTGGTTAAAATTAATCCGTGTGCCATAATTAAGCTATGCAATACTTAGATAAGACTTTTTGGCAGATGTCGGGACTCTTTATTTTTATAATCCTGGGGTCTTTGGTGGCAGTTTATTATCTTAAGCAATACGATAATCAAGAGCTAAATCCGGCCGTTGACAAAACCGCTGAAACTGTTAGGATCAGTAAGTAGCCGTAGATAGCAGGCAACCATAATGGTATAAGCCCTGCCGAGGTCGAACTCCCGGCTTTTAGCCGTTTTTTATTTGTTAAATTATGGCAATCAATAAAGCGAAGAAGGTTGATATTTTAAACCGCTTGCAAAACGAGGTGACAAAAGCCAAGACTATTGTCTTGGTTAACTTCCACGGTTTGCCAGTGGCTGAAAGTACTAAACTCCGCCAAGCTCTCCGTGAGCAAATGGTGAAGTTTTTTGTCGCGAAGAAGACGCTCATTAATAAAGCTTTTACCGATGCCGGTTTTACTGGTGAGGCTCCAGCTTTGGAGGGTGAGGTGGCTGTGGCTTATGGCGACGACCAATTAGCTGTACCTAAGGGCGTGTATGAGTATGAGAAAAAGACTAACGGTTTAGTTAAAATCTTGGGCGGTGTTTTGGATGGGGCTTATACCAGTCAACAGACAATGTTGACCTTGGCTCAAATCCCGCCGCGCGAGGTCTTACTGGGTCAGTTCTTAAACCTTATCAACTCACCGTTACAAGGTTTGGCAATGGCCTTAAACGAGATTGCGAAGAAAAAGGTCTAAACTATTATTACTAAAAATTACTAAAATTATGGAAGAGAATAAAACGATTGAGACTCCAGCCAAGTTTAAGGACTTGGTAGAGAAGATTGAATCGATGAGTGTAATTGAGCTCCACGAGTTAGTTAAATTCTTGGAGGAGAAGTTCGGTGTCTCGGCCCAGGCCGTGATGGTTGCTGGTGGGGCTGCCGCTGGTGGCGCCGCTGCCGAGGAGAAGGACTCCTTTAACGTTGAGCTTAAGAGCGCCGGTGAGCAAAAGGTGCAAGTGATTAAGGCGCTTAAAGATGCCTTAGGTCTTGGCCTTAAGGACGCTAAGGACTTAGTTGACGCCGCCCCGTCTATGCTTAAAGAGGGGATGAAGAAGGCTGATGCCGAGGCCTTAAAGGCTGCCATTGAGGCGGCTGGCGGTTCCGTTGAGCTTAAATAAGCTAAATCTAAATTAGACCATTAAAAGGGCGCCCACGACAAAATAGTCGCTGGGCGCCCTTTTTGGTATATTTAGCCCATGGATATTTTGGGGAAGATTTTTGGCTCGCCGGTACGGGTTAAGCTCATGCGCTTGTTTTTGTTTAATGCTGAGGTTGCCTTTATGAGTGATGAGGCCGCCAAGCGCTTAAAGTCGCCGTTGCTTGCTGTGCAAAAAGAGTTGCGATTATTGGAACAAGTTAATTTAATTAAAGTTGGTCATGAGGAGGGTAAGGTTAAAAAGGTGTGGCGGCTTAACCCTAAATTCCCACTCATTAGACAATTTAAATATTTATTAGACACCGATTTTAAAGAGCGTCGGGAGGAGATTGGTAAACGTTTTAAAAATTGTGGTCAGGTTAAACTTTTAATTATTGCTGGTAGTTTAATCGGTGATGAAAATGGTCGGGCCGACTTAGTATTGGTGGGGGATAGTCTGCGGCGTAACTTAGTGGAGCAGGCTATACGCACTTTGGAGGCGGAGGTGGGTAAGGAGATTGTTTATGCCCTACTAGAGACTAAAGATTTTTATTATCGGCTGGGGGCAAGCGATAAATTTATTAGAGATTTACTCGAGTTTCCGCACGAGCGACTTATCAACAAGCTCGATTTTTAGGGCCCAGTAAGGTGCTATAATAAGGGTATTATTATGAGTTTAAGGGTCGAGTTAAGTAAATAAATATTTAATTAAATATATGTTACTTCAAACTTGGAGCCAAGTGCTAACCTACTCCTTCCAGAATTTGTGGGCTGGAGTAGTGGCCTTCGTTCCCAATCTTATTGTCTCGCTCATCATTTTTGTGGTGGGTTGGGTGGTAGGTGTAGTCTTGGGTCGTTGGGTAGGACAGATCATCCATGCCCTGAAAGTCGATAAAGCGTTGCACAGTTTGGGTATTGATGATCTTGTTGCCCGCGCTGGTTTCCGCTTAGACTCGGGTGCCTTCATCGGTGCCTTGATTCAGTGGTTTGTTATTGTGGTGTTCTTAGTGGCGGCGCTTGATGTCCTCGGTTTGTCACAGGTTAACCTCTTCCTCCAGCAGGTGGTATTAGGTTATATCCCTAATGTGATTGTGGCTGCCTTCATCTTGTTGATTGCTGCTGTTGTTTCTGAACCACTTAAGAAGGTGGTTACCGGTTCAGCTCGGGCTGCTGATTTACCATCGGCCGAGTTGTTGGGCGGTGTTACCTTGTGGGCGATTTGGATCTTTGCCTTCTTTGCTGCGCTTAATCAGCTCGGGATTGCGGGGGCCTTCTTCCAAACTCTCTTCACGGGGATTATTGCCATGATCGCTTTAGCTGGAGGCTTGGCCTTTGGTTTGGGTGGTAAAGAGTCGGCTGCTCGTTACTTAGACAAGCTCCGCGGCGACATCTCTAAATAAGCTTTATTTGAGCTTTCAAAAAGCCCCTTTTAACAGGGGCTTTTTGTTTGGCTTGACGGCAGTTTTGGGCCGTGTATAATGGCTTTTGTCGAGATATGAATACTATTAACTCAACCAAAAGGCGGTAATTTTAGCCCTATTTTAAGTTGGGGGAAAAATACCGCCGCGAGGCGGTTCTTTAGTTAAGTAGATCGACACATTTTACAGACTGATCGTTGACAATTGAGCAACAGGTAAAAGCATTAAACTGGAAATTTTCCACTATCTTTGCCGGTGGTGGAGAATCTACAAAAGCAATCAAATAAAGTAAGCGGTTTTAAGATTTCCTAATAGGAAATCAAGAGCATATGGAGGATGCCTAGACTTTGAATGGCGAGGAAGGACGTAGCATAGCTGCGATAAGCTTCGGGGAGGTGCCGAGCAACCTTTGATCCGGAGATTTCCGAATGGGGAAACCCTATTGAGTAAACCTCAATAATCCATCTTTGATGGAAGCATACCTAGGGAAGTGAAACATCTCAGTACCTAGAGGAAAATAAACTAATTTAAGCTTTTTAATTTTGGCGAGATAGTTATCGCCAGGATTAAGAAGCTTTTGCATTCCCTTAGTAGCGGCGAGCGAACGGGGAGGAGCCCAAACCATCGGTAGCAATACCGGCGGGGTTGTAAGGTGGTAGCGTAGTTAAACTAGAGAAGTGACAAATCAATTAGTTAATTGAACCCGCTGGGAAGCGGGGCCACAGACGGTGACAGCCCGGTAGATGAAAATTAATTGACTTCTTTGCTACCATTCTTGAGTACCTCGGGACACGACTAGCCTGAGGGAATCCGGCAGTACTAACTGCCAAGGCTAAATACATTCAGAGATCGATAGTGAACTAGTACCGTGAGGGAAAGGTGAAAAGCAGCCCGACGAGGGCGTTGAAATAGACCTGAAACCATATGCTTACAAGGAGTCGGAGCCCCGTTCGCGGGGTGACGGCGTGCCTATTGAAGAATGAGCCAACGAGTTTATGTATGCGGCGCGGTTAATCTGCCATTAGCAGAAGAGCCATAGGGAAACCAAGTGTGAATAGCGCGTTTGTCGTATACATAAGACCCGAAGCCAGGTGAGCTTGCC
>CAZIEN010000050.1:0-4169 GCA_964538315.1 uncultured Candidatus Saccharibacteria bacterium | reverse complement strand
CGGACTGCCCAAAAAGTTATGGATAAAGATTGGGTTAAAAACTTAAAGAAAAGTACTACCGGTAGATTATTTAATGACTTTGTCTTAGATAAAACCTTAGGTAAGGTAGCGGGTGGTAAATATGGCACTAGCCAAACCTATAAAGAGCGCATTGAGAAGGAGGCTGGGCGGATTACTCAATTTAAAGGGGCTCCTGATCAGGCTCAATATCTTGCTAGTTTGGGCCAAACTGACCGAGCAGCCGCTTGGGGTAAATTGTCTGACCGCCAAAAAGCCGAGGTCCTACACCATATTGATGAGGTCCAAGCTGGTACTGCCACCACCAATCTATCTGCTGCTAAACAGCAACAAATGATCCTTGATATTAAGGGTGATGGGACTGACACAAATAAAGGTTTGGTGCCGAAAACAGGTACTGACGCTTGGGACAAACTCCAGGATGAGAAGGATCGGGTTAAAACCTCTCAAGATGTTAAAAAGGCCAGAGAAGAACTTGATAAAGTTGGTACTGGTCAACACCCTATAATGACCCAGATTAAATCTTCAGTTGACTTATTAAAGGGTAGTAGTGTTAATCGTGTTGACTTAGATAAATTATTACACCCTGATGTAATTGCCAACCTTAATGGTCAACAACTTAAAACTATAGCTAAACATAATGAATTTAACCCTAATACCGCAGTCACTACTGCTCAAAGCACAAATCCAAACATCACCGCTCCAATTGGTTCTACTGTACGAAGAATAATTGAAGAAACTGCAACGGATTCCCTTGGACTACCAGTTGGGACACGCTTAAACCCGGTTCAAATTAATTCGCTGACCGGCAATTTAAAATCTGCCTATAAGTATCTTAGTAGCCCAGATGGCGTAATGAATTATATTTAAATAATATGCAAAATGATCAAATAAAATTTAGGGAAGTATATTCCAAACTACCACCGGAGGTACAAGAAGCTATCTCGTCAGAAAAAACTGAGGATGCTTTATATAACATCTCTAATAAATACAATTTACACATCGACCAAGCAGGAGTAGTGAGTAAAACGGCTTTATTATTGATGCTAGGCATCTTAAAACCACAGGATTTTGTTAATAAATTAAGTGAGGGTCTTAAAATGCCAGTAGATAAAGTGAGGCCAATTGCCATGGAGGTAAATGAGCAGATTTTTAAACCAGTGCGGGAGTCCCTTAAAAAGATTCATCAATTAAATGAGGGTGGGGGAGGGTCAATAATGGAGAATAGTATAGATAGTGCCAGTTCAGCACCAATTACAAAAAGTCCTAATTTTGATGACCGTTTAAATAAATACCTATCTTCTACCCCCAACGAGGCCAAAAACTCTAATCCTACCCCTATTTATACCCAAGACCCCTACCGAGAACCAGCTAATTAGCCCCTAGGGTGTGTTATTATATGGCTTAATAGCCATGAACTTCCAAGTCCCGCAATTTATTGAGATTGAAGATAAAATCTTTGGCCCCTTAACCTTTAAGCAGTTTCTCTATGTAGTGGGTGGGGTAGGGTTAGCTTTTATATTTTATGTTTATTTACCAATTTATTTATCTATTGTCCCAATTGCTTTAATTATTGGCTTATCATTATTATTAGCCTTCTTTAAATACAACGAGCGACCTTTTATCCAACTAGTGGAGTCTGCCTTTTATTATTTTTTGGCCAACAAATTGTATATTTGGAAGAAGGAGGGTAAGCGTCAACCCACTGTTGTGGCCTCAAACTCTCTTAACCAATCAGAAGAACAATTAAAAATGAAGTCGCCTAAATTATCTAATAGTCGACTCAAAGATCTATCTTGGAGTTTAGACGTTAAAGATTTAATCCGTTAATATGGCCAATCTTACTCAAAATGCCAAAACGACTCAAGATTTCCTTCCTATCCAGGAGATTAGGGATGGGGTAGTAGTGCTTAAAAATGGTGGCTTAAGATTAGTCTTAATTTGCTCCTCCCTTAACTTCTCTCTTAAATCTCCTGACGAGCAACAGGCTCTTATCTTCCAATATCAAAATTTTTTAAACTCTCTCGACTTTCATGTCCAAATTTTTATCCAATCACGTAAACTCAATATCCAACCTTATTTAATGACCTTAGAAAAACGCTTAACCGAGCAAAATAATGATCTAATAAAGATCCAAACTAAAGAATATATTGAGTTTATCAAAAAGTTTACTGAGACGGTTAACGTGATGGCTAAATCATTTTTTGTGATCATCCCTTATGACCCCCTAATTATTGATGTGGCTAAAGGGGGATTACTGAGCCGATTTGGTGGAGGGCCCAAACAATCCGCCGAGCAAGCCAAGAAGACCAGTTTTGAGGAGAGTAAGACCCAACTTGAGCAGAGGGCCTCGGTAGTTGAGCAGGGTTTGGCTCGAGTCGGTATCCGTACTGCACCATTAGGCACCGAGGAGCTAGTAGAACTTTACTTTAAAATCTTTAACCCGGGGGAGAATGAGGTCCCAATTTTAGAATAATATGGCTATTTTAGACTTTTTAACTGGTAAAAATAAGGTGCCCGAGGCCCCCACTTTAGTGACCCCGATTCTACCTCAAGATATCTATGAGATGGGAGTGTTGGAGCTTAAAGACATTATTGCCCCATCAGCTCTACGTATTACTGCTAAGGGTGTTAACTTGGGCGATAAGCTAAGTCGGACCTTCTTTGTTATCTCTTACCCTCGCTTTTTAACTGAGGGTTGGTTCTCGCCAGTGATTAATCTTGATAAAGTCTTTGACGTCTCCGTTTTTGTCCACCCTATCGATACCAGTATTGCTCTGCGCCAATTACAAAAAAAGGTGGCTGAGGTAGAGAGTCAGATCCGTTTAAAGGAGGAGCGGGGCTTAGTCCGCGACCCCATCTTAGATGTAGCTTATCAAGATATTGAGACCTTACGCGACCAACTCCAACAAGCCAGGGAAAAGATTTTTGATGTGGGAGTTTATATTACTATTTATGGTGACACTGAGGAGGAATTAAATAAAGTTGAGACCGAGATTAAATCAATCCTTGATTCTAAGTTGGTCTATATTAAGCCGGCCCTCTTCCAACAAGAGGAGGGGTTTAAGAGTGTGGTGCCTACAGCTGATGATTTAATTAAGGTTAATTCTAAACTTAACTCCTCACCGCTGTCCTCCCTCTTCCCCTTTGTCTCTTTTGATCTGACTTCTAATAAAGGTATTTTATATGGTATTAATCGCCAAAACTCGTCCTTAGTCCTTTTTGACCGCTTCTCATTAGAGAACTATAACTCTGTTACTTTTGCCCAATCTGGTGCTGGTAAATCTTATGCCACTAAATTAGAGATTTTGCGGAGTTTAATGTTTGATGCCGATGTAATTGTATTAGACCCCGAGAAGGAGTACGAGTACTTAGCCGAGGCCGTAGGTGGGCGCTACTTTAACATCTCTTTAACCTCCGAGCACCATATTAACCCTTTTGACTTACCCTTCCCACGTGAGGATGAGTCGCCGGCCGATGTTTTACGCTCTAACATCATTAACTTGGTTGGTTTATTTAGGATAATGCTCGGGGGCTTAACGCCCGAAGAGGACTCTATTATTGATAACGCCATTGCTGAGACCTATGCCCTCAAGGATATTACCGCCGAGGCCGACTACACCGGCAAACCAGCGCCCCTACTCTCTGACTTAGCCTTAGTCTTAGCCGGTATGGAGGGGGGTGAGAGTTTGGCTCAACGCTTACTTAAGTACACCCAAGGCACTTGGGCTGGCTTTATTAATAAGCCAACTAACGTGGATATTAATAAAAACTTTGTTGTCTTCTCGGTCCGAGATATGGAGGATGAGTTAAAGCCGGTCGTAATGTATATTGTCATGCACCATATTTGGAACTCTATTAGACGGAACTTAAAAAAGCGCCTCTTGGTGGTGGATGAGGCTTGGTGGATGATGAAGGCCGAGGATACGGCCTCCTTCCTCTTCTCGATGGTTAAACGCGGTCGTAAGTACTTCCTTGGAGTCTCGACTATTACTCAAGATGTGGAGGACTTCTTAAAATCACCTTATGGCACCCCAATTATTACCAACTCCTCACTCCAATTACTTCTTAAACAATCGCCCGCCTCGATTGATATTGTCCAAAAAACCTTCAACCTCACCGAGGAAGAGAAGTTTTTACACCTCGAGTCA
>CAZIEN010000049.1:1578-4216 GCA_964538315.1 uncultured Candidatus Saccharibacteria bacterium | reverse complement strand
TAAAACTAATTTTCGTCTTAATGAGTTAGGCTACGTCTTCCAAGATTACGCCTTGGTACCTGAGTTAACAGCGATTGAGAATGTAATCGTGCCACTTTTAATGCAGGGTTTAGATAAATTTGCCGCTCAGGCTAAGTCGATTGTGGCATTAGAGCGAGTAGGTTTAGCCGAGCGCTTACACAGTTTACCCGCTAAGCTCTCGGGTGGTGAGCAACAACGCGTGTCTATTGCCAGAGCCATTGCTCATGATCCCAAGATTATTTTTGCCGATGAACCTACCGCTAACTTAGACACCGAGACAGCTAAAGTGGTGCTAGACACCTTCCTCTCCCTTCACGCTGAGGGGCAAACTATTATTATGGTCACTCACGAGCCTGAGTATGCCGAGTTAACTGATCGCGTAGTCTTATTATCTGATGGTTTGATCACTAAAGAGCATCGTGGTAAAAATAATGGTAAACTATAATTAATTTAATGGATAAATTTAAACATTGGTGGCATAAAGCCAAATGGTTGCGCCGGAAATCATTTTTAATCCCCACGGGTATAGCCGTGGTGCTAGCGGGTGGCTATTACTTTATTTGGGGCGGTAACGGCCAGGCGGAGGTGGTGGCCGCCGATCGCGGCAGTGTAGTGGAGAGCGTGGTCCTCTCGGGTAAAACTAAAGCCGGCACGGCGGTAGATTTGGCCTTTGAGAAGGGGGGTCAGGTGGCTAAAGTAACGGCCGAGGTGGGGGAGCCAGTTAAGGCCAATCAAGTAATTGTGGCTTTAGAGGCTGGGGAGTTAAATGCCCAATTTTTAGAGGCTAAGGCCAACTTAGCCGCCGAGGAAATTAAGTTAGGTGAATTGCAAAAGGGTACTCGCGGTGAGGAACTACTTTTATATCAATCTCAATACGACGACGCTATCTCAAGCCTTAAGCAACGCTCGCGGGAGTCTTATACTTTAGCTGATGATGCCGTCCACAATTTAGCTGATCAACTATTTACCAATGCTCGCTCTAGCTCGGCCGATCTTATCTTCTCCATGCCAGACAATAACGCTCGGACGGATATATTGATCACGCGTTTTAGTTTGGAGACTTTATTTACCGAGTGGAATAAAAATTTAGAAGATTATAAACTTGCGGCCGATAATTTACTTAAAGTAAAAAACTTTATGGATAAATTATCGATGGCCGTAAACTCCGCTGGTGTGTCTGATACGACCTTCAATACTTACAAGAGTAATGTTTATAGTGCTAGAGCTAATACCAACACCGCTCTAACCAATTTAAACACCGCGATAGAAAAATTAAACAGCACGAAGCGAGAATTAGATCTAAAACAAGCCGGCAATACCCCAGAGGAAATTGGCACTCAAGTAGCCAAGGTAGATCAAATGCACGCCAAACTCTTAAATATTGGCGCTCAACTTAAGAAGACACTCCTCGTCTCACCTATTGATGGCGTAGTCACTAAGCAGGAGGCCAAGGTGGGTGAGATTGCTACAGCCGGGCAAAATGTTGTCTCAGTTAACTCGGCGGGGGATTTAGAGGTAGAGGCTTATGTGCCTGAGGTGCATGTGGGCCGACTTAAGGTGGGTAATGAGGTTAGTATTATTTTAGAAGCGATTAAAAATGAGACCTTTAAGGGTCAAGTGACGCAAATTGACCCTGATGCCACTATTGTCTCTAGTGTGCCTAATTATAAAATTAGAGTGGCCCTAGAGACTAAAGATGAGCGTTTAAAGAGTGGTCTTACTGCCAACTTAACCGTGGAGACGACTCGGCGCGATAATGTAATTAGGATCCCACGCTTTGCCTTGGTTAAAAAAGAGCAATTATATTTTGTAAATAAAGTGAGTAGTGGCAGCGGTGTTTTAACGCCAGTTAAAGTTGGTTTATTGGGCTCCGATGGTATGGCTGAGGTTACTGAGGGTCTTGCCCCCGGTGAGCAAGTAATGGTGAGTAAATAAATATTAAGGTGGACCTAGCGAGAATCGGACTCGCGCCTCTACAATGCGAATGTAGCGTCGTACCACTAGACTATAGGCCCTCGCGGTTTATCCTAACAAACTCGAGGGTCCTTTGGCTAGACTCCTTTGTATAATTGTTTTAATTTTTCTAGTCCACGATGAGCTTGCACGGCCAGGGCATTTTTTGATTCCCCGGTGATTAAAGACATTTCTTTAAGAGTCAGTTCCTGCATATAGCGCATGCGCATTATTTTTTGATACTTAAACGGTAAACGTTGGATTAATAATACAGCTGCTTTCCCATCTAAAATATTAATTAATCTCTCGGACTCTGTCTCTTTTGGTTCAAACCCACGCTCTAATAAACTGTCTAAAGAGGTGGTTTTACGCTTACGGTACTCATCAATAATTAGACCATTAAGAACATGGTAGAGAAAGGCGCGCATTAAATCGATTTTGCCACCACGGAGGAGGTACAGCCACGTCTTCATAAAGGTGGCTTGGACTAGATCTTGGCTGCCACTACGGTCATGGGTTTTAGAGAAGGCATGAATGTTAAGCCCCCTCTCAAAATCGTGGTGAGCGAGGGTTAATTGAGCCTGATTTTTAGATTGGGATTTAGGCTTCATATAACCCTAATGATGCCGTTACAACTAGAGCCTAATTACAGAGGTATTACAAC
>CAZIEN010000049.1:0-1568 GCA_964538315.1 uncultured Candidatus Saccharibacteria bacterium | reverse complement strand
CAACTGCTAAGCTAGCTTATACCTTAAGACAACAATAAACAATGTAATAGGAATGATAATCAAACGGCATTGCCATTATGAAAACAACTGAAAAAGTTTTACTCAGTGATGTCTGGGAGCAGAGTTGGGCCTATATTAAGACGGTGGTAGATGTTGTGCGTGAACCAGTCTTAATTTTGGATCAGCATCTTAAGGTTATGGCGGCTAATGAGGCTTTTTATCGCACCTTCCAGGTAGAAGTTAAGGATACTGAGACTAAGCTAGTTTATGAGTTAGGCAATGGTCAATGGGATATCCCAGCTTTGCGTAAGTTATTGGAGGAGATTTTACCTCAAAATACTTTTTTTAAAGGATTTGAGGTCACTCATGATTTCCCTTTTATTGGACGTAAGGTGATGATCTTAAACGCTCGTCAAATACATTTTGATCCTACCGTATCAGTAGCAGTTTACCCCCCGATCATACTGCTAGCCATGGAGGATGTAACTGAGATTATGTTGGTGGCGGATACTTTGGCGGGTCACGCTAGTCAAATAGAGACCAAGGTTTTAAACCAGACTCAAAAATTGGAAGTCTATATTAAAAAACTAGAGCAATGCCCTTAAAAAGAAGGTTTTGTAATCACTCTAATTTTGTAACGGCTATAGTAGATAGAGTAAGCATTATGAACTTGGTCGGTAATATAATGATCTTTAGCTTAAAAAATAATTAAAAAATATGAATAAAACAATAAATCTCCAGACGGTTTTACGTAGTAACCTTATGTATTTGGGCTTAATGGGAGCTATCGCCTTAGTCTCTTTATTTGGGATTGAGAATGCGTATGCCGCTATTAATACCCAATTAGACTTAGGCGATAGTGGGAGCCAGGTCACTGAACTCCAAACTTACTTGGCTACTAACGCCAGTATTTATCCATCGGGCTTAGTGACGGGCTACTTTGGCCCTTTAACCCAAGCGGCGGTACAACGCTTCCAGGCGGCTCAGGGATTGGTCTCAGCGGGTACTCCATCAACTACGGGCTATGGCCGAGTGGGCCCCCAAACGGCCGCTCGCATTAATTCCTTAATGGGTGGCGGTACTGTGACTCAACAATATTGGGATACGGCACCAATCTTAAGCTCGCCAGCAGTACAATATAGTAATAATGCCGCCACCTTTACTTGGACAACCAATGAGCCAACTCAAGGTCAGGTGTATTACGATGTTAACCCCTTGCGATCAGATGAGGCCACTGGCCCTCGCCAGCAACCTTATGTAAGTGGGACTGCCACTTACGATAGTACTGGCTTGCAGACGGTGCACACCATTACGATCCAAAACCTCCAGTCTAATACTCTCTATTACTTCCTCACTCGGGCTGTAGATAGTGTGGGTAATATGAGTATGACTTGGCCCTCCTCCTTTAGGACTAATCAATAATTAGTTTTAAATAGGGGATCAGTCACCACAAAAGCCGCTTAAAGCGGCTTTTGTGGTGCTCGGGTGCACCCTTCAGGGATCGAACCTGAGACCTTACGAATGTGAATCGTACGCTCTAACCAGCTGAGATAAGGGTGCTATGTGGA
>CAZIEN010000048.1:0-4316 GCA_964538315.1 uncultured Candidatus Saccharibacteria bacterium | reverse complement strand
TACGCCGCTCTCTGGCGTGAGCAAGGCCACCGCGAAGTTAAGGCTTAAATCTTACTTAAAAATTAAACAAAACAAATGGCCCGTCACTGCCTGGATGAGTGGCGGGCCTACGTGGAACCAGCTGGTGGTGCGCTGGTGGCTCGATAAGAGGTGCCCGACGGAGTTGCCGTTTGGAAACTCCGTCGGGCTGGTGCGGTGGGTGATGGGACCTATGCAAAGCCGTGACGACGGGCAAAATCTTCTGCCCCGCCATTTTGAATGTAATGCTTCACGGCTTCACTATCTGACGGTGGATGATTGAGAGCTAAACCAGCAACCCAACGGTTAAATGGTCCCAACATCTCGCTGATTTGCTCGGCCAAATACTGACGATGCTCTTCAACAGATCTCGTGCCCGGTTCAAACATAACCATATCCTCCCCAAAGTCCCGAAAAGTCCTTTCTGTCTAAATAGTAACTCTCGCTGTAATAAAATCAAGGTGGTCAAAAACCCCTGGGGATATCATGCTAAAATAGCCCTATGTTGCTCACCCCGGAGAGTTTAATTACCGAGCGCTTCCGCCCCAACCCACTGCAAAAAAAGGCCCTGACTAAACTGGGGTTAAAGACGGTGGCTGATCTCTTGCGCTACTTGCCTAGTCGCTACGGCAGCGCCGGCACGGCGCGCAAGATTGCCGAGCTTAAAGTGGGTGATGAGGCGGTAATTTACGCCAAAGTTTTAAAAAACCAAACCAAGAAGGCGTTTAAAAAACGCATCCCCATGGCCGAGGCCCTAGTGGAGGATGAGACGGGCAAGATAAAAATTATTTGGTTCCACCAAGCTTACTTGGCCAAAAAGGCTCCCGCCGGCACGGGGGCCTACTTCCGCGGTAAGATAACCGAGCGTAAGGGCGAGCTTTATTTAGCCAACCCAGAGATTGACGCCGCGGGAGTACCGGCCAAAAAGGTGTCCGCCGGCGAGTCTTTATTTGCCAGCGGTGAGGAGAGTGAGCAACCCACCCCTGTTTACCCGGAGACGAGAGGGCTATCCTCGGGCTGGTTCCACCATCATCTTAAAACGATTTTAAGTGAGGGCGTCCACGAGCAATTAGTGGACCCACTGCCGGAGGCAATTTTAACTAAATTTAATTTACCTAAACTTAGCAGCGCCCTCGTGTGGGCCCACAACCCCAAGCGCCGCGAGGATGCCGAGGCGGCGCGCAAGCGCTTTGCCTTTGAAGAGATTTTTATTATCCAGCTGGCTCGTTTAAAAGACCGGGCTGCGTATCAAGCCGCTGGCGCCAAACAAATTGACCTACCCCTTAACAAATTGGATGAGTTTTTAAAGCGCTTCCCCTTCCCACTCACCGGCGCCCAAACTAGAGCCATTAACGAGATCTTAGCTGATTTTAAACTCGGCCGACCAATGACTCGCCTCCTGGAAGGTGATGTGGGCTCGGGTAAAACAGCCGTGGCCGCCGCCACCGCCTACGCCGTCGTCCAAGCCGGTGCGGAAGTTGGCTATATGGCCCCCACTGAGATTTTGGCCAAACAACACTTTGAGAGTTTTATAAATTATTTTAAACACCTCCCGATTAATGTGGGTTTAATTACTGGCTCGGGGTGCTACAAGTTCCCATCTAAAACTAATGTTGGGGGTTTTACCAACATCTCTCGACCCCAATTATTAAAGTGGGTAGCCAATGGTGAGATCCCGATTTTAATTGGCACCCACGCTCTGATTCAGAAAACGGTTAAATGGAAAAACTTGGCCTATGTCATTATTGATGAGCAACATCGTTTTGGTTTAATGCAACGCGCTAAGCTAACTAAAAAGAATGAGAGCCTAGTGCCGCACCTCCTCTCCATGACCGCCACGCCGATCCCCCGCACTTTAGCTCTCACCATCTATGGCGACTTAGATTTAAGTTTACTAGATGAGCTCCCCGCCGGGCGTAAAAATATTATCACGCAAATTATCCCACCCAGTGAGGCCGAGCGACAAAAAGTTTATGAGGCTCTGCGGCAAGAGATTAAAGCTGGGCGTCAGGCGTATGTAATTTGCCCGCGCATTGATGAGCCCGACCCCGACAAAGCCACCGCCCTCCAAACTAAGAGTGCCAAAGCCGAGTTAAAAAAGTTGGGTGAGCGCATCTTCCCCGAGTTTATGGTAGGCCTAGTGCACTCCAAAATGAAGCCCGCTGATAAAGAGGAGGTGATGCGCGACTTTACCGCTGGTAAAATTGATATTTTGGTAGCCACCTCGGTGGTAGAGGTGGGCGTTAATGTGCCTAACGCCACCAGTATTATTATTGAGGGGGCGGAGCGCTTTGGCTTGGCCCAACTCCATCAACTGCGCGGACGGGTCTTCCGCTCCTCACACCAAGCCTACTGTTACTTATTTACCGAGGCTAAAAGTGACACCTCGCTGACCCGCTTAAAGTCGCTAGTTAATGCTAAAAATGGTTTTGAGCTAGCCGAGATGGACTTGGCCCTGCGTGGTGCCGGCGCCTTAAGTGGTGGTAAACAATGGGGCATCTCTGACCTCGGCATGGAGGCAATTAAAAATTTAAAACTGGTTAGCGCCGCTCGCGAGAGTGCTCAAAAGTTAGTGGCTAGCGACCCTAATCTTACTAGTCACCCCGAGATACAGAAAATCCTCGCCACCCGGGCGAGGACTCTCCACTTTGAATAAGTAAGTTATAGCTTTAAAAACCAAAGAGTGAGCGGAAGGCCTCTGTTACCGCTCCCATTAAACCGCCTAAGCCAGTCCTAGCTGGGATGATCTCAATGTTTACATCACCGCCAGTTTTATCACAACCACCCAAGGCGCCAGCAATACAAGCCCTCACTTTATACTTACCGTAAGGGACAACCTCATCAACTTTGGTATCAAGATTTTTCCTCTTCTCCACCTTCCAAGTAACGGAGCCGGTGTTAGGAGTACTAGTTACGATCTCGCTAACCTTTTTGAGACCATTGTTATCATCGATTAATCGGATATTAATCTTAGCTTCAGCCGGAACGTTTTTAGTATCCCACGAGATAAACTTGGTCTCCCCGCGACGCCAAACCTCACCACTCTTAGGTGATTTAAGATTAATCGTAGGGATATCACTAGGTGAGGCTAAAATACTAAATGGATACAAACTGTGAGCATTAATAACTTGGGGCTTATCTACCGAGGAAATCCAAATAGAGAAGGTGTTGCCCGGATAAGTTACAGTGGCAACAGTTGGAACCCAGTCGTAAAAGCCTTGGCTCACTGGCACTATAGCAATAGTCCCTGAGAGACCATTAACAATCGGCTCGCGCCACTCAATCTTTATATTGCCAAAGTTAGAGCTAGCCTCCCACTTAATGCGAATAGGCTTACCCATCGCAAAGAACTCATGGCCATTGGGGTTAATAATTTTTAAAGTAGGAGCAGGACTTGAAGATCCGGCACTAACACCAGAACTGGCTCCAGCATTAACACCAGTACCTGCGCTGGCACCAGTGCTAACACTGGCATTAATAGCCGTCCCCACATTAGCTGAGGTACCAACACTCACACCAGCTGCTACAACAGGGCCCGCAATAAGACTCAAGACCAAAGCACTAGCTAGAAAATAATATTTTTTCATATTAATTGACTACTGTTTAATAATTTTTAACGTAAACGGAGCAAACTATTTAATTGTTCTACCAAGCCCTGGAGCACGGCCGCCGTGGAGGCCATTTGGAGAGTACTACCCTCACTAACCTTGGCACCCGTAGCTGGGACAATCTTAATATTACGCGTCCCTCGATCACAATCACCTAAGCCCACTGGGCAGACGCGGATGCGATAACGGCCTGTAACAGTAACGCCGCTTGCCAACTTACCTACCTGCCAAGAGTATGAGCCATTGTTTGGTACATACGAGGCAATATCTTGGACCAAATTAGTTACTGGATCCACTAAGCGGATATTAACGGTACTAACACCACCACTACCCATAGCTGGAGCAGAGGTCCAGAGGATAGTCTTAATAGTGCCCGCTACCCAATCCTCAGTATTATCAGAGGCCGGTGTTAACACATTAATTACCGTTGGTACGGGCGTTACAATTGGTGCCGCGAGGATAGTGAAGTTAACGGCATTAGAGATACCATTAGCGTTGGCTACCTTAATAGCGTAATTACCAGCCGCTAAGTTAGGCACGGTGATGGTAATTTGGCCATTAGTGGCACCAGTGGTGGCCACATTGGTCCCAGCAAAGGAGATAACGTTGTCGCCGGTTACAAAATAAAGACCGCTAATAGTTAAGCTAGTGCCAGTGGCCGCCGAGTAAGTGCTTAAACTATTAATAAAC
>CAZIEN010000047.1:0-4554 GCA_964538315.1 uncultured Candidatus Saccharibacteria bacterium | reverse complement strand
CGCGAAGATGGAGCAGCCTACCGACTTTAACGCGATCTCTCTTAAGTTGGCCTCTCCTGAGCGGATTTTAGAGTGGTCTTACGGTGAGGTCACCAAGCCCGAGACTATTAACTATCGCTCCGGCCGAGCCGAGCGCGGTGGTTTGTTTGATGAGCGGATCTTTGGTCCAGATAAGGATTATGAGTGTTACTGTGGTAAGTATAAGCGCATTCGTTACGCTGGGATCGTGTGTGATAAGTGTGGCGTGGAGGTTACGCGCTCGATTGTGCGCCGTGACCGCATGGGCCACATTGAGTTGGCTTCCCCCGTTACGCACATTTGGTTCTTACGTAATATTCCCTCGCGCTTGGGTTTAATTTTAGATCTCTCCATCTCTGACTTAGAAAAGGTAACTTACTTTGCCGGCTATATCGTGACGCACATTAATGAGCAAGAGCGCTTGCGCGTGCTTAAAGATATTGATGCCGAGTACAAAACTAAAGTTAAGAGTATGAACGAGGAGGCCGATCAAGAGCGCCTTAAAAACTCCATGATCGAGGCCAAGCGCCAAGTGGAGGCCCTCCATTTATGGCAGGTTATTGATGAGGTGTCGTACCACCGCTTATCGCTTAAATATGGCTCAGTTTTTGAGGCGGGGATTGGCGCTGAGACTTTATACAAAATTTGCCAAGGGATTGATATTGATAAAATGATTGCCGATTTAACCGCCGGCTTAGATAAAGCCTCGGCCGTGGATCGGGCTCGGATGCAACGCCGGCTTAATCTCTTCCGCACGCTTAAGCGCTCGGGTGTTCGCCCGGAGTGGATCTTTATGAAGGTGATCCCCGTGATCCCACCGGCGCTCCGCCCAATGGTGGCGCTGGAGGGTGGCCGTCATGCGACCTCTGATGTTAACGATCTTTATCGTCGGGTAATTAACCGCAACAATCGTTTACGTAAACTTATTGACTTAAATGCGCCCGAGGTAATTCTCCGTAACGAGAAGCGTATTCTCCAAGAGGCCGTGGATGCTTTAATTGATAACTCTATTCGTCGCGGCGGTGGCTCGGAGGGTGTGTTAAATCAGGCCCAACGCCGACCGCTTAAATCTTTGGCCGACTCGCTCCGTGGTAAGCAGGGCCGCTTCCGTCAAAACTTGCTTGGTAAGCGCGTGGACTACTCTGGCCGCTCGGTAATTGTAGTTGGTCCAGAGCTTAAACTCTCGCAATGTGGTTTACCTAAACACATGGCGCTTGAGCTCTTCCGTCCATTTGTTATCTCTCAGATTTTAAATCAAGAATTAGCCTTCAACATTCGTGGCGCTGGCCGCTTAATTGACGAGGGTATCCCCGAGGTCTGGGCTATTTTGGAGGAGGTCATTCGTGATAAATATGTACTCTTAAACCGCGCGCCAACTCTCCACCGCTTGGGTATTCAAGCCTTCCAGCCGGTTTTAATTGAGGGTAATGCTATTCAAATTCACCCCCTCGTTTGTACGGCCTTCAACGCTGACTTCGACGGTGACCAAATGGCCGTGCACGTGCCCCTCTCCGAGAAGGCGCAAACCGAGGCCCGCGAGATTATTGCCGCTAATAAAAACTTACTCAAACCAGGCTCTGGTGATCCAGTGGTTAACATGAAGCTGGATATCGTCCTTGGTTGTTATTGGGTAACTAAGATTGTGCCCGGTGAGAAGGGTGAGGGCAGTTATTTTGCCAGCCCTAACCAAGCCATTATGGCTTATGACTTTGGCCAAGTAAGTTTACGTGCCAAAATTAAAATGCTCGCCGGCAAACCCGAGAAGTATGGTGAGGCCGCTGGTAAAATGTTTGAGACCAGTGTTGGACGCATCCTCTTTAACAGCAACTTGCCAAGTGACTTCCCATTCATTAATCACGAGATTAAGAGTAAAGAGATCAGTCGTTTAATTGACGAGTTAATTGTGAAGTATGGTTTAGCTCGCATGCCTGAGATCTTAGACCGGATTAAAACTTTTGGTTTCAAATTCTCCACTCGCTCGGGTATTACCTTCAGTTATAACGATGTGTTGGTCCCACCCGCTAAAAAAGACATTATTGCCAAGTCTCGCATTGAGGCCAATAAGGTTGAGGAGGAGTACCAAGATGGCTTACTCTCCGAGGGTGAGCGTTACCGCATGGTTATTGAGATTTGGTCTCGGGCTAAAACGGAGATTCAAAAAGTGATTCCCGAGAGCTTGCCGGTTAATGGTCCACTGGGTGACATGCTCGCCTCTGGCGCGCGCGGTTCTATTGGTCAGGTTACACAAATGGCCGGTATGAAGGGTATCATCATTGACCCCTCCGGTAGTGAAATTGACTTCCCAATCATCCCATCTTACAAGGAGGGTCTCTCGCCACTGGAGTACTTTATTACCACTCACGGCTCGCGTAAAACGCTCGCCGACGTGGCGCTTAACACCGCTAAGGCCGGTTATATGACTCGTAAGTTGGTGGATGTGTCGCAAGACTTAGTGGTCCGCGAGGCTGACTGTGGTGACACCGAGGGCCGGACTATTAGCACCGCCAATTTGGTGGGCTTTGACACTGGTATTGCTCGCTCGATCCGTGGCCGCGTCTTACTTAAAGACTTAGCCGGTGCTGATGGTAAAACTCTATTTAAGAAAGGTCACTTATTAACTAAGGAAGATGCCGCTAGTGCCGAGGCCGCTGGGGCAACTATTGCTCAAGTGCGTTCACCACTATCTTGCCGCTCATTAAATGGTGTGTGTCAGCAATGTTATGGTGAGGACCAAGGCCGTGGGGGCTTAGTCCAAATGGGTGAGCCGGTGGGTGTGGTGGCTGCACAAGCTATTGGTGAGCCGGGTACTCAGCTCACTATGCGTACCAAGCACTCAGGCGGTATCTCCACTGGTGGTATGGACATTGTGGGTGGTTTACCTCGCGTAGAGGAGATCTTTGAGCGCCGCAGTCCTAAAAATGCCGCCGTTGTTTCGGAGGTAGAGGGCGAGGTAATTGAGGTTAAAAATGATGGTAAGGAATATATTATCCGCTTAGCCGCCGAGCTTGAGAGTCGCAAAAAGAAGGCTAAGGATAGCGGTGTGGTGGAGTATAACGCCCCACTCTCTCGGACCATCTTAGTTAAAATGGGTGATAAGGTAGTAAAGGGTCAACTCTTAACCGATGGCTCCGCCGACTTAACGATGCTCTCTAAATATGCCGGTCGCGAAGCTACCGAGAACTACATTATTAAAGAAATTAACGCTATTTACGAGTTACAAGGTGTGTCGATCTCGCGTAAACACATTGAGCTGATTATCCGCCAAATGTTCTCTCGCTTAAAGGTTAAAACTCCCGGCAGTACTTACTTTACGGTTGGTGAGGTAGTAGAGCGAGCCGACTTTGCCCGTGAGAATGGTTTTGCTAAAGATAAAAAAGCTGATGTGGCTGGCGCTGACGAGATCTTACTCGGTATCTCTGAAGTGGCTCTCTCCACCTCCTCCTTCCTCTCGGCCGCGTCCTTCCAACACACTAATAAAGTCTTAATTGATATGGCCTTAAAGGGTGGCTTAGACAAACTCCGCGGTTTGAAGGAGAATGTAATCATTGGTCGCCTCATCCCAGCTGGTACTGGCTTAGTGCCAACCGAGGAGCCGCAAGATGACCCAGAGTTAGTTGACGAGCAAGTTTAAGTTAACAATTTAAGACATGGCCTCAACCGTCGAGAAAATCAAAGATCGTCTCGGGGTGGTGGATGTGATTAGTAAGTACTTACGGCTCGAGAAAGCCGGGCTTAACTATCGGGCGCGTTGCCCCTTCCATAACGAGAAGACACCGTCCTTCTTCGTCTCGCCGGCGCGCGGGTCGTGGCATTGTTTTGGTTGCAATAAAGGTGGCGATATCTTGAGCTTTGTGGAGGAGATTGAGGGCGTGGACTTTATTGGCGCGCTTAAAATCTTGGCCCCCTGGGCCGGCGTGGAGTTAGAGAGTTATGATCGTGGCGATAATGAAGAGAAAAATCGTTTACTCACGATTTTAGATAAAGCCACCGACTTTTTTAGCGAGGAGTTGGCGGGCGCGCCCGGCGCGCTTGGTTACTTAAAAAGTCGCGGCTTAACCGAGGAAACAATTAGATCTTGGCGCTTAGGTTTGGCCCCGGCCCTGTGGCGCCACGCCAGCGATAAATTAAACGAACTTGGTTTTAAAGATGAGGAGATGGAGCAAGCCGGTTTACTGGTTAAACCGGCTAGTGGCGCCGGGATTAAAGGGCAACGCTTTTACGAGCGCTTCCGCTCGCGGCTCATGTTCCCCATTTTTGATCCGGCGGGGCGAGTGGTTGGCTTCTCGGGTCGGATCTTTAATGGGAAAGAGGATGAGGCTAAGTACATTAACACCCCAGAGACTACCCTCTACGATAAATCCCGTCTCCTTTATGGTTACGACCGCGCCAAGCTCGCCATCAGAGCCGAGAACAGAGCCGTATTAGTGGAGGGTCAAATGGACTTGGTCCTCTCTCATCAAGCCGGGGTGACCGAGGCGGTGGCGGTCTCGGGGACGGCGCTCACTATTGAGCACTTGCGCCAACTAAAGCGCCTGA
>CAZIEN010000046.1:0-4664 GCA_964538315.1 uncultured Candidatus Saccharibacteria bacterium | reverse complement strand
TTTTTACCTCCTCACGCTTCTCCTTATATTCCTCACGAATATCTTGGAAGGGCTTACCTAAACGATAACCAGTGCTGGTAGCAGTAGTGCTAGTGGCGGCGAGTACCGGTGAGGCACCGAGGGCCAAAGCTAAAACCGCTAAAAAGATCTTATTTTTCACAGTTTTTTAAGAATTTAATTGATTAATCGAGGTGGGGTATGACGGCTACCTTTAACCTCGCTACTAGTATAAACGCTTTTAGGGCTTGAAAGCAAACTTAATTTAAAGCCTATTTAGAAGCGTATTTTTGCTGATATAACTCTAAAGCGTGATTTATATCTTTAATGGCCTCGGGTTTATTGCGCCAATCAGCCACAATAACCTCTTTTTTCTGTAAATCTTTATAAACTTTAAAGAAGTGTTTAATCTCCTCTAAAGTGTGCGGATCTAAATCGGTAATATCGTGAATAGTGTCGTAACGAGGATCTTTAACTGGTACGGCTAAAACTTTAGCATCCGAGTCGCCATCGTCAGTCATCTCCATTACGCCAATCGGGCGAGCTTTAACTAAGCAGCCCGGTACAAATGGCTCATGACTCATGACTAAGACATCAAGTGGATCGCCATCCTCCCACAAAGTTTGCGGCACAAAGCCATAATTGGCTGGGTAGTGCATAGGTGAGTATAAAACGCGGTCTACCATGATGAGGCCCGTCTCTTTATCGAGCTCATACTTAACCCGCGACATCTTAGGGATCTCGATAACTACGTTTAACTTCTCGGGCTCCCCTGGAGGGAGCGCATGCCACATATTTTTATCCATAAATTATTCAGTTTTATCGTTATCTACCAACACATTTTCACCCTCCGTCACCGGCTTGTGAGCCAAGCCCTCGGGGTTAACAATATCAATCTTCCAGCCGGTTAATTTGGCCGCCAGGCGCACATTTTGACCACCCTTACCCACCGCGAGGGAGAATTGGTCCGCTGGCACCTCTACGGTGGCCTTATTCTCAGCCTCATCTAAAGTAACTTTAGTAATTTTGGCTGGTGAGAGAGCCTCCTCAATAAAAGTCTCGGCTTTATCCGACCATTTAATAATATCAATCTTCTCACCACCTAACTCGGAGATCACCGTGTTAACACGAGAGCCGCGCTGACCCACCAAGGAGCCCACGGGGTCAATATTGGGATCAGTGGAGGCCACGGCTACTTTAGTCCGAGAGCCAGCCTCACGGGCAATAGCCTTAAGCACCACACTACCAGTAGCCAGCTCTGGCGCCTCCATGGCAAACAACTTATCTACCATTTTGGGATGAGCGCGGGAGAGGCGTAAGGTGACACCGCGCGGTGTGTCCTCCACTAAGTACAAATAAGCCTTAAGTCGCTCGCCTTGGCGATAAACCTCGCCCCTGATCTGCTCCTCGTAAGGGAGAATAGCCGTTACTCGGCCCAAGTCTACAAAGACATTGCCGCGCTCTAGCTTGTGGACGGTACCCGACACAATCTCGCCTTGGCGATCGCCATAATCCTCTAAAATCGAGGTCTTCTCGGCCTCGCGCAGGCGTTGGATAATAACTTGCTTGGCGGTTTGGGCGGCAATCCGGCCAAAATCATCTTGTGTTTCGAGGGGAAAAACAATTTCATCGCCGACTTGGGCGTCTTTCTTGATCTTTTTAGCATCGGCGAGCCATAAGTGATGCTCCTCATTAAAACGGACTTTAGTCTCGCCCTCCACCTCACCCTCACTGGTAGTTGGTGCTAACTCCTCCTCTAGTTCATCATCCTCAGCAATATAAGCTGTACTTTCATCCACTACCACCTTAACTTGGAAGAAGGCCACCGCCCCACTATCAAAATCGAGTTTAGCTTTAATAATTTGGCCCTTCTTACCATAATCCTTACGATAAGCGGCGGTTAAGGCATCCTCAATAGCCCCGAGGATTTTCTCGCGGGGAATATTGCGCTCCTCCTCCATTTGGTCTAGGGCGCCCTTTAAGGCTTTAAGATCTAACATAAATTATGTTTATTAAATTGTGTTTAAAAAATGCCCGGGGACACCGGACAGGACATTTAAAAGTCTACCTTATCCCCAAAAACCTGTCAAACTTGGTATTTTTAAGTTGAGAAGTTTGGTAAAATAAACTTCATGGATACCCCTCGCGCTCATAAATCAGTTTGGATGTGGTTGGTGGTGATTATTATTTTAGCTTCCATTGGTTTAATTGCTTATCAACAAGGTTTTTTAAATTCAACACCGACGACTAAATCTTTAACCCCTGATGAGGCTAAAAAGATTAATGACTTTTTAACTCAAACTGAGGTGCCACCCATTAGTGATAAAGAGGCCGCGGCTATTGGTGCTTATTTACAAACTGAGCCAGTTAAACCGCTAAATGCTGATGAGAAGAAGAAGATCCTTGATTATTTAAATCAATAATTATGCTTAAAAATACTGTTAAATTTTTATTACTCCTTAGTTTGGTGCTAAGTGCTAGTCAAGTGCAGGCGGTGGATTGGGCTAATCCAACTTTTGATCCACCAACTTGTCCTGCTGGTACCCCTGGCTGCGATGTACCTCTCAATGTTTCTAATAATAACCAAACTAAAGCTGGTGGTTTGATTATTGGCGGTTTGCGTAGTGTCCTCAGTATTTTTATTGGTGATTCTAATACCTCCGCTTCTACAGTCATTACCGATAATGCCTCGCAAAGTTATTTTTCTAAACGGGGGACTGGGCCCGTAATTATGGATTTTACCCCGGAGCCGGCGGCGAGCCAGTATGGGACGGTGCGCTTCTTCCGGACTACTAATACCACTGGTTATAAAGCGGCCGAATTTTTACGCGGCAATGGTCTTAATGAGGTAGATAGTCGCGTTGGGGTGGGCGGCAACAACAGCTTCTTTAATTTTTATGGTGGCAATGTGGGTGTGGGTACTAATGCTCCTACGGCGCCACTTAACATTAAACGCGATCCCGTGGGTGGTTTACCAGGTTGGGTGGGCCAAGTTTTGATTGAACCAGCCACTAACAGTGAGGCTGGCTTAACTCTTAAATCTATGCGCACCGGTGCGGCTCAATTATGGAGTGTTATTGCAGGCAATGGTGTAGGTAATGCTAATTTTAGAATTTTTAATGGCGGTAATGGTACTGATGCTCTCAATATTGATACAGCTAATAATGTTGGTATTGGTACTATCACTCCTGCTTCTAAATTAGATGTAAATGGTGATGTTTGTTGGACCACTGGCGGTAAAAGGCAATGCTTGAGTTCCTTCTCGGGTGGGACGGGAGGTACTGGTGGCAGCAGTTGGTGGGATGATAATCAAAGGGGCGATATTACCAATAATAATCCTACTGGCCAGGTTAATATCCAAGGTCAACTTAGGATAATCGGTGGTGCGCCAGCTAATAATAAAATTTTAATTTCTAGCAATAACTCTGGTTTGGCCACCTGGGCTAATGCAAGTGATATTCCAGGGGTGGGTGGTATTGGTAACGATGTGTTAAATACCACCTTCTCGGGTTGTAGTAGCGCCAGTGTCCTACAGGGTTGCCCCATTAGGAGTGGTGATGCTGGTCCCACTGTAGATTTGGTAGGAGCAACTGATGTGGGCTCACTGCGCATGACTTGCCCGGCTGGCTATAAAGTTGTAAGTGGTGGGGCCGAGTGTGATAACTCGTTTAATGTGGGAGTGGCGGCTAGTGGCGCAATGTTAAATGCTAGTCGACCCATTAATAACCAGACTTGGGAGGTACAATGTATTAAAATTAACTTTACCGTTGGAGCCCTTTTCTTTAATAAAACGATTAACGCCATGAAGCAAGCCAGCATTACTTGCGCTAGATAAATTAATTATTAATAAAATATTATGAATACTAAATTTTTAAACCTAATCAAAACTATTATCACTGTTGGCGTTTTAACTATCGGCGCTACTTATATTTATGCCGATTGGTCTGGGCCACCAGGCGCCCCAACCGCTTGTCCGGAGAGTACACCAGGCTGTAACGTACCTATTAATGAGGGCCCAATGGCTCAAGTAAAGCGCGCAGGCTTGGGCTTGTGGGGGCGATTTTATACTAAAGATAAAGCCTCTATTGGTTTGGCTGACCCAACTACCATGACCGCTAGTTTAACCACTCAAATTAACGGTAAGGTAGGCGCCGATGCTTATTGTGATCAGGCGGGTAATAACTGTATTATCCCACCAGGCGGCGCTGGAGGTGGTTTCTGGGCTCAAGTAAATAATTCTGATCGAATTCAAAATACTAATCCTGGTCGGGTAGATATCCAAGGTAAAGTTAAAATTGCCGGAGGTGATCCTTCTCGGAATAAAGTCTTGGCCGCTAATAATGAAGGTGTGGGAAGTTGGAAGAGTTTGGCCGAGTTGGGTGTTGGGGGCGACTTTAAAGTTTCTTGTCCCACAGGGCAAGTAATTCAATCAATTGATACCTCTAAAACTCCACCGGTAACCTGCGTTAAACTTTCTAATGGTAGTACGGGCGGTGGATTGTTTAATTGGAATTTTACTCTCCCGGGTGGCGGTGGAGGTGGATCATCCTACAGTACTACTTGTTCGACAGACAATAGAGATGCTACCTGTCGAGTTGGGTATACTAGGGTCCAATTAGTTAATTGTGGAACAGAGATGATTAATAATGTTCCTTGGCCCAAGACCT
>CAZIEN010000045.1:0-4746 GCA_964538315.1 uncultured Candidatus Saccharibacteria bacterium | reverse complement strand
ACTGATTTAATTGCCGCTTTAGAGGAACATGATGATATTAAAAATATTTATACTCATGCCTCATGACTATCATTGGCTTAGATCCTGGTTATGATCGTTTGGGGGTAGCAGTATTTATTGATGGGGTTTTAAACTTCTCAACTTGTTTAAGTTCTAAACCTAAAGATGATTTCCCTATCCGACTCCACACTTTAGGCGGAGAGTTAAAGGAGATCTTTAGCACTTACCAACCCGACTCGGTAGCGATGGAAGAAATCTTCTTTAGTAAAAACCAAACCACCGCTCTTAAGGTAGCTGAGGTTAGGGGGATGATTATGTTTTTAACTGGTGAGGTGGGGGTCAAACTTCACCAATACTCACCTCAAATTATCAAACTCGGAGTAGCTGGTTATGGCAACGCTGATAAAAGCCAAGTCACCGCCATGGTTAAACGTTTAGTTAAATTCCCTAAAGAACCAAAATATGATGATGAGTACGACGCTGTTGCGGTTGGGTTAGTCCACTTAAACCACTTAGGTAATAGATTATCCACACTTTAAAGGTCTGAGATTTGCAAAAAAACTAGGCTATGATAAAAAGGAAGGATTAATAAGGTAAATTTTTAATTAAATTTATGGAAGAGTTAGAGAATGATGATGTTTTAGGGGGTGCTGATATAAATGATGATGAATCGGAGGAGGAACTAGAAGATGAGGTTGACGACGATTTACCGGAAGAGGAAGAATAAATTAAATTACAAAACCGGCCGCCTAGTAGGCGGCCGGTTTTAGTTTATTTTTTAAATTAACTTAATTTTAAAAAATCGGTGAGCCCCCAAACGACCATTAATCTCAGCTAAAACTTCATAATCTAGATCAGTTAACTTTTCCCCCTCAATTTCAATACCATTCTGCTCAACTAAACGACGGAATTCAGATTTAGACTTAAGTAACCCCTCACTTACCAAAACATCAACTAGCTTAGCCCCAACATTAACCATTATAGTTATTGGTTCAACAGTAGACTCACCTGTTGAGAAGGTAGTCTCAAAATTATCTTTAGCCTCCCCCGCTGCAGCTGGACCATAAATTAAGGCCACAATATTTTCAGCTAACTTTAATTTAGCTTCTTTAGGATGACCAGCCAAAATAGTCTCATACTCACCCATTGGTAAACGAGTTAAGATCTCAAAACCTAGAGGAAGTAGCTCATCTGGCCAACTCATCACTTTACCGAAGATATCACTAGGACTATCGGTTAATTTAGCCATATTACCCTCAGTCTTACCCATTTTTTTCCCAGTTGGGTCAGTTAAAAGTTTAGTGGTCAAAACAAACTTTTCCTTCCCTCGATGGGTCATTAAATCCCGGCCAGAGAGCATATTAAATAGTTGGTCATTACCGCCAACTTCTAAATCCACATTTAAGGCCACACTATCATAGCCTTGGAGGAGGGGGTAAAAAAGCTCATTAGCATAGACTGGCTTCCCTTGCTTCTTTCGCTCTACAAACATATCGCGGTCAGTTAAATCTTTATCCGTAAACTCAGTGGCTAAATTTAATAAATCTTGGACCGACATTTTATCAAACCACTCGCTATTACGTCTAAAGGTCGTTCTCTTTTTATCTAAAATTAGTAGAATTTGTCGTTCATAATCTTGTAAGTTGCTCTCTACTTCGTCGGGGGTTAAAACTTTTCTGGCTGATAATTTATCTGTTGGATCACCAATCCGAGTAGTAAAGTCGCCCAACAAAACCACTACCTCATGACCAGCTTGTTGAAAATCTTTGAGTTTTAATAATGACGCTAAGTGCCCCAAATGGAGAGTTGGACCAGTGGCATCAATGCCCATATATAATTTAATTGGTCCAGTTTTAAGCCGCTCAGTTAAAGCTTTTTCGGAAGGTAAAATTGTCTCTACACCCCTGGTTAAAATGTCTGTCATTGGTATACTATACAACATTGATGTATAAAAAACAGTGGCGTCTTTTATTACTTAAATCAGCCCTTATTTTAGGTGGATTAGGCTTCCTTTTTGTTGGCTTTTCTGTTATTTGGGCCTCTACTATTAACATTCCGGATTTTGACTCTTTTTTTAAAGAACGAGTCATTAGTGAATCCACTAAGATCTACGACAAAACGGGAGAGGTGTTGCTTTATGATGTCCACGGCACCGTTAGGCGGACGGTGGTCCCTTTAAATGAGATTACTGACTATGCTAAAAAGGCTACCATTGCCATTGAAGATGCTGAATTTTACCAACACCACGGAGTAAAGCCTACCGCTACTATCCGGGCTGTTTTAATAAATATAATAACCGGCGAGTTACAACAGGGTGGCTCTACCATAACCCAACAAGTTATTAAAAATACCCTTCTTACTAAAGACAAGACTATTTCTCGTAAAATTAAGGAGTGGGTTTTAGCTCTGAAACTAGAGCGATCAATGAAAAAGGATGACATTCTAGCTCTGTATTTAAATGAAACCCCTTATGGCGGTAGTATTTATGGGATTGAAGAAGCCTCTCAAACTTTTTTTACTAAAAAAGCGACTGATTTAAGTTTGGCCCAAGCTGCTTACTTAGCGGCTCTCCCCCAAGCTCCCACTTACTATTCCCCTTATGGTAATCATTTAGATAAGTTATCTGAGAGAAAAAATTTAGTTTTACGCCGGATGAGGGAGTTAGGTTTTATTACTACTAAACAAGAAACTGAGGCTAAGGCTGAAAAAGTTGAGTTTAAACCTTTAGACGAGAGTGGTATTAAAGCTCCTCATTTTGTTTTTTATGTTTTGCAATATTTAGAAGAGAAGTACGGCCGGGAGGCAGTGGAGACGCAAGGTTTTAAGGTTATTACTTCTCTTGATTGGAAGCTCCAAGAAAAAGCTCAAGAGATTGTTAAAACTTACGCTGAGAGTAACGCTAAAAATTACAAAGCTAAAAATGCGGGGATGGTGGCAGTTGATCCAAAAACTGGGCAAATTTTAGTAATGGTTGGATCAAAAGATTATTTTAACACTGAAGATGAGGGTAATTTTAATATTACTTTAGCTAAACGCCAACCTGGATCATCCTTTAAACCATTTGTTTATGCTACAGCTTTCCAAAAAGGCTACACTCCTGATACGGTTTTATTTGACGTTCCAACTCAATTTTCCACCAACTGTCCTCCGGATTGTTACTCACCAGTTAATTATGATGCTAAATATTTAGGACCAATTAGCTTACGTACCGCCCTAGCTCAATCTCGTAACATCCCTGCGGTTAAAGTACTTTATTTAGCTGGTTTAAATGATGTTTTAGCTAATGCTAAGCGTTTTGGTATTACAACCTTAACTGATAAAAACCGCTATGGTTTAACCCTCGTTTTAGGTGGTGGTGAAGTTACCCCCTTAGAGTTAACGGGGGCTTACTCAGTCTTTGCTAATGATGGGGTTAGGAATAGTTTAAGTAGTATTCTTAAAATAGAAGATAGTAAAGGGCAAGCTTTAGAGGAGTGGAAATCAAATCCGGAACCAGTAATTGATAGTAATATTGCTAGGATGGTGACTAGTATCTTAAGTGATAATAATGCTCGAGCAGGAGCTTTTGGCCTTAATTCTCCACTCTTTTTCCCAGGTCGTGATGTGGCCGCTAAAACAGGTACCACTAACGATTATCGTGATGCTTGGGTAATGGGTTATACCCCCAACATTACTGTTGGGGCTTGGGCTGGTAATAATGATAATAGCCCAATGGAGAAACAGATAGCTGGTTTTATTATTGCCCCTATGTGGAATGCTTTTATGAAGGAATATTTAAAAGAATCACCAGTAGAAACATTCCCTCAACCAAACCCTATTGACCCTAACCTTAAACCAGTCTTACGTGGCTTTTGGCGTGGTAATCAAAATTATTTCATTGATAGTATTAGTAAAAAATTAGCCACTGATAATACCCCTAATGAAACTAAGGAGGAACATGTAATTACCCAAGTCCACTCCATTCTCTATTGGGTTAATAAAAACAACCCCACTGGTCCAGCCCCTAGTAATCCAGCCAATGATCCTCAGTTTAAATTATGGGAAGGTCCAGTTCTCCAATGGGCAGCTAATAATGGAATTATTAACGAAACAACAGATATTATTCCTAAAGAAAGTGATAATATCCATTTACCAGGACTTAACCCGGAGTTTAAAATTAATTCACCTACTAGTAATCAAACTTTAGATTTAACTAAACCTATAAACACTAGTTTTAGCTTAATTAAGTCATCTAGAACTATCACTAAAGTAGATATTTATCTAAATGGAACACTAATTAAAAGTTTAAATAATTTACCATCTAATATATCCCTTGATTTACCAGCTGAAAATATTAACCCGGGAGAAAATGAGTTAAGGGTAGTTATTTTTGATGAAATAAAAAATAAAAGTGAACAAGTAGTTAAATTACTTAATGTCTCTAATTAAGTTATTTAACTTAATTATTATTTCATCCTTATTTAAAAGAATTCTTAATTTAATTTTACTATTACCTTTTATAATTAAAACTTTATCTTTAATAGATATATCTTTAGTTAAAATGTTTAGATTAAATTTTTTATTAACTAGATCTTGAAAATCTTTTTTAATTCCAAATTCAAAAAAAGAGTTTTTAGTTAAATTTTTAGAGTCTATTAACTCATTAATCTTTTTCATTTTTTAAAACCTAACGATTTACTGGCATTACTAGGTATTTAAAACTACTATTATTAGTGCGCATAGATTATCTTCTATTACAAAAGCAGA
>CAZIEN010000044.1:0-4782 GCA_964538315.1 uncultured Candidatus Saccharibacteria bacterium | reverse complement strand
CGGGACCGAAGATAAAATGAAGTTGCCCACCCCTTTAATGAATGTGTTAAACGGCGGCCAACACGCTGAGAATAGTACCGACATCCAAGAGTTTATGCTTGTGCCCTCGGGTATTAGCTCATTTAAAGAGCAGTTACGCGCCGGGGCCGAGATCTTCCATCAATTAAAGAAGATTTTAAAACAAAAAAAGTTAAACACTAGTGTGGGTGATGAGGGTGGTTACGCTCCTACCTTACCCACCAACGAGGCGGCCATTGAGTTATTGCTCGAGGCGATTACCGCCGCCGGTTACACCCCAGGCACCGATATTAAGCTCGCGCTGGATGTGGCCGCAACAGAATTATTTAAAGATGGTAAGTATGAGCTTAAGAGTGAGGGCAAGAGTTTAACCGCTAGTGAGTTGATTGACTTTTATGATAGCTGGAGTAAAAAGTATCCCCTCTTCTCCATTGAGGATGGGTTGGCCGAGGATGATTGGGATAATTGGCAACTCTTAACCACTAAAATTGGCGAGCGAGTGCAACTAGTAGGTGACGACTTGTTTGTGACCAATGTAGAGCGCTTGGCCACGGGGATTAAAAATAAATCGGCTAACTCGATCTTAATTAAACTTAATCAGATTGGCACCTTAACCGAGACCATTAACGCCGTTAAAATGGCTCATGAGGCCGGCATGACAGCGATTATCTCGCATCGCTCGGGCGAGACTGAAGACACCACTATTGCCGACTTGGTGGTGGGCTTAGGCACCGGTCAAATTAAAACCGGCTCGCTCTCTCGCAGCGAACGCGTGGCCAAGTATAATCAACTCCTCCGGATTGAAGAAGAATTAACCAAATAATTTTATGCCTACTCCTCGCTCTAAAACTGTCGCTCTCATCGTCTTAGATGGTTGGGGCTATCGGCAGGAGTCTAAAGATAACGCTATCGCCGCCGCTAATACTCCCCACTTTGATCAGCTGTGGAGTAAATATCCTCATGCCTTGCTGGAGGCCTCGGGGCTAGCAGTGGGGCTCCCCGAGGGGCAAATGGGCAACTCCGAGGTGGGGCACACTACTATTGGCGCTGGGAAGGCCGTGGACACTGACTTGGTGCGGATTAATAAAGCAGCCGAGAACGGTGAGTTTGCCACCAATGAGACTATTTGTGCCGTCTTTGATCATGTTAAAGAACATGGCTCCACCCTCCACTTAATGGGCCTCCTCTCGGATGGCGGAGTGCATAGCAATCAAACCCACCTCTATGCCCTCTTGCGGGCCGCTAAAGCCGCGGGGTTAAGCAAGGTGGCCATACACGCCTTTACCGACGGGCGCGATACGGCGCCGCAGAGCGCCGCCCTCTATTTGAAGGAATTGGAGCAAGTGATTACTGAGGCTGGCGTGGGCGCTATTGCCACGGTAACGGGGCGCTTTTATGCCATGGATCGCGATAACAATTGGGATCGCCTCGCCGCCGCTGAGGCGGCCATGTTTAAGTGCGAGGGCCAAGTTTGTAAACTGGAGCCGGCCTCGCAAATTGTAAGTAATCTTTATCAAACTGGCACTTTAGACGAGCATTTAAAACCCCTCGTCTTCCTTGATGAGCATGGCAACGGTTGGCCAGTGGGGAGTGGTGATGGAGTCTTTATCTTTAACTTTAGACCCGATCGCGTGCGGATGTTATTGAAAGAGTTGTTAATTAAAGCTCCCACTTTAAATTTAAAAGTGGCCACCATGACCGAGTATGACCCTACGCTCGTTTGCCCCGTGGCCTTTACGCCAGTTAAAATTGAGACCACTCTTGCTAAAGAGATCTCTCAAGCGGGTTTAACTCAAGCGCATATTGCCGAGACCGAGAAGTTCCCTCACGCGACTTACTTTTTAAACGGTGGAGTGGAGATCCCTTACCCGGGTGAGGAGCATATAATGATACCCTCGCGTAAAGATGTGCCAACCCATGACCTCGCTCCCGAGATGCAGGCCAGTAAAATTGCCGATAAGGCGGTGGAGCAAATTAAAGCCGGTAAAGATTTTATTTTTGTAAATATTGCTAATGCCGACATGGTGGGCCACACCGCCAATGTGCCGGCAATTATCACGGCTGTGGAGGCGGCCGATAAAGCCTTAGGCGAGATGATTACGGCCATAGAGGAGGCAGGTGGCATCGCCCTAATTACCGCTGATCACGGCAACGCCGAGATCAATAAAGACCCAGTAACGGGTGAGAATCACACCTCGCATACCACGAGCCCCGTGCCGGTAATTATTACTGAGACCTCCTACCCCATCCACAACGGCACTTTGGCCGACTTGGCCCCCACTATTTTAAACTTACTTAATTTACCGATCCCGCCATCAATGACCGGCCACTCCTTGCTGGAGGAGTAAAAATCGGTTACCTTAGAGAGGTTAGGGCCTATAGTTCAGCCTGCCCCGCCTTGGCGGGGTGAAGTAGAATTTTCCTCTCGCCTAATTTTAAAATTAAATAAATAAGGGCCTATAGTTCAGTGGTAGAATTTTCCTCTCCAAAAGGAAAGACCGGGGTTCGAATCCTCGTGGGCCCGCCCAATATGTACGTTTATCACTCCTCTAAAACTCAGGGTTTAAAAACTATTGAGCCCAGAATCAGTACTCATGAAAAATCGTGGGTCTATGCTTTAAAATCCCCTGAACACTCAATTTTATTTATGGGTAATAATCATGATCTAATCAATCAGATTGGTAATGATGTAAATGGTGAGTTATATATTTTTGAACGATTTGCTGGTGCCCTAGAACATGCTTATAAAGGAGAAGAAGGTTCAATTTACACTTTGGATGCCGGTGACTTTAAAGCAGGGATGACGAGTTGGGACCCAGAGGTAATTTGTGAACATGCTTGTCCGGTGATTAAAGAAGAGAAGATTGATAATGTATTGGATAAAATTTTAGAACTAGACAAAGAAAGTAAAATTAAAGTCTATCGTTTCCCTAATCGGCCTCCGGGAGTGCCAGCTGATAACAGTGATTTAATAGATAAAGCGGCTAGATGGGCCAGTCGTCCAGGTAAAGCGGGGGAACATGTGCTGGAAGAAATTAAAAAATACCTACCTGATTTGCTAGATAAAGTTAAGGAGAGGATGAAGCAAGGAGCGGCCAGTCATGGAGGCGGGGACGGGGAGATTTAAGAGTTTAAGAATAGTCGGTGCCAAGTCGGCGAGAGTGCCTTCATGAATTGTAAAATTGTGACTGGTGATAATCACCGGCACCGGGTTAGTGGTGTGAGCGGTGTGCTTCTCACCCGTTAACTCATCTTTATTAATCTCCGCATTACCATGATCAGCGGTAATAATAGCAATGCCGCCAGCCTCTTCAATAGCCTGCACCATCTTGCCTAGTGCCGCGTCGGCCGCTTCTACGGCCGTAATAATCGCCGGCACATTGGCGGTGTGGCCCACCATGTCGGCATTAGCAATATTTACGAAGATAAAGTCCTTGCCTGCCTTAACCTGCTCCACCGTTTTGTCAGCAATGCCGGTGGCTTGCATCTCGGGGGCTAAGTCGTGAGTAGGTACATCTTTATGCGACGGCAACATAATATGCTCCTCGCCGGCGTAAGGCACCTCCACCCCGCCGTTTAAAAAGTAAGTCGCGTGGGGGAATTTCTCCGTCTCGGCAATATGGGCTTGAGTTAAATGAGCGGCGCTAATCTCTTTAGCCAAGGTGGTCTCAATTTTAACGGGTGGGAAGGCGGCCGGGCAAGTAAGAGTGGGATCATACTCGGTCATGGTGGCCACCTTCAAATTAAGCTCTGTTTGTTTATTGAGCAGGTGTTTCAATAACATACGCACGCGATCGGGACGGAAATTGAAGATGAAGACGCCGTCGCCATTACCCACCGGCCAACCCTTGCCATGTTCATCGAGGAAGACGAGTGGCTTCAAGTGTTCATCCAAGGCGCCAGTTTGATAAAGATTATTTACAATTTGCGAGGCTGGCTCTAATTTACAAATTTGCCCCTCACACTTAAACATCGCCGCCTCGGCGGCCGCCAAGCGATCCCAATTGTTGTCACGATCCATGGCGTAGAAGCGTCCGGTCACACTGACAATAGAGCCCACGCCCGCCTCCGCAATAACTGCCTCCAACTCCTTCAAATAATTCCCGGCGCTCTGCGGCGCCGTATCCCGCCCGTCGGTAAAGGCGTGAATAGCCACCCGCGTAATGCCCGCCGCTTTGGCCGCCTTAAGCAAGGCATGCAAGTGACTCTGATGACTGTGTACCCCGCCATCGGAAAGTAAGCCCATCAAGTGGAGGGTGGAGGCATGCTCTTTAACATGATCAAAGACGGCGCAGACCGCCTCATTGCCAGCCAACTTATCTTCCGCCACGGCTTTATTAATTTGCACCAAGTCGGTATCTACCGCTCGGCCGGCGCCAATGGTGGTATGACCCACCTCCGAGTTGCCCATCTGGCCCTCCGGCAAGCCCACGGCGAGTCCGGAGGCTTGTAGTAAGGCATGAGGATATTTAGCCCACAAGGCGTCAAAGTTGGGCGTGTTGGCGGCGGCAATGGCATTATCTTTAGTCTCTTCACGATAACCCCAACCATCTAAGATAATGAGAGCGACAGGTTTAACTTGGTTGGTGCTCATAAAATTATTTTAATTCTTCTTCAATTCGCAAGAGTTGATTGTATTTGGCGACGCGCTCGCTGCGCGAGGCGGAGCCAGTTTTAATTTGCCCAGTGCCAAGGCCTACCACGAGGTCGGCAATGGTCGTATCTTCCGTCTCACCGGAGCGGTGTGAGGTAACGGTGGTGTAG
>CAZIEN010000043.1:0-4913 GCA_964538315.1 uncultured Candidatus Saccharibacteria bacterium | reverse complement strand
AGCGCCCACAGTGACAAAGAACCTGGTATTGCGGGCGCGTAGTTCCGGCTCACTGCTGTAGCCTTGTGGCGCTCTCTGTGCGCCGGCGTCAACCGTTCTCTGTGCTGCGTTCCCAACCGCTTTGAGGTAGGCTTGCACAGTGCTTGATTGACGGTCTAGGGCATCCCTTACAACGGCGTCGGGGTCAATCTTTGCCAGTGCGGTAGTTTGCGCCGGCGCAACATCCCAGCGGGGTATCTGTCTTTCATCGGCGCGACCTTCGTTGCGTCCAAGTAGGCGCTTTTTTGCCTCCGAGCGTGGAAGATCCAAGAAAATGGCCACGCTTTTCCTGATCCTCTGTGAACCGACAATATTCCGCAAACTTTTACCTTGTTCGTAAGTGCGCGGAAAGCCATTCATCAAGATGGTCTGCCCACTTTTTGAACATTCGAAGTATTCTCCAAGAATGTCGCAGATTAAGTCGTCGGGAAGTAGGCCTCCTCTTTTCCGATGTTCTTGAAAATTTTTGATACTCTGCGCAGTCGCATCAGTTGACTGGGCTCGCCAATCCAAGAAAAGGCTCATGATGATGTAGTCAGTTTGGTTGGAGCCCAAGTGACCAGAAAAGAAATCCTTCAACTTTTCCCCTAGGGTATCTTTTCCCACACCAGGACAACCAACAAGAAAGATCGTCCACCCCGCTAACAGGTTAGAAAAAGAATGCATAAACTCCCCTCTCTTCTTTCTGTAAGGTGCCAACAAAAAACGGCCCTATGCCGTCTTTTTATAAGTCTGCTTAAAATGGTAACACGGATGCTATAAAGTTACAACCTAGCAGTATAAGCCTGGGTAATTTGTTTAATTAACCCTGGGCCCTGGTATATAAGGCCGGTAACGAGTTGGGTGAGCTTGGCGCCGCGGTCAAAATAGTTTAAAGCGTCCGCGGCGCCAAAAATGCCGCCACAACCAATGACTGTGAGTTTATCACCATAAGCGGCCGCCGTTTTCTCAACCAAGTCTTGAGCCAGAGCTTGGCACGGAGTGCCCGAGACTCCGCCCATAAATTTAACCGGTCGCTCTGCCTGATCTGCTAAATCAGCATAATTTTTATTTAAATTACCAATGATCACGCCGTTAAATTGATGTTTAATAATAATTTGTAGTAGTGGCTCAAACTCGGCCCAAGCTAAATTAACCGGCATTTTTATATACATCGGTTTAGAGTGAGCAACGGTTTTTAACTCGGCCAATAGTTGATCCAACAATTCTGGTTTAGTAAAAGTCTCGCCACCAAAGGCGTTAGGACAAGAGATATTAATCGTGTAATAATCCCCCACTGCAGACATAACTAAAGTTTTAAGCGAGAATAAATAATCCGCTATCCCCGCCTCCAAGGTAGCCGACTCTTGATCATTAGTCCGCGCAATCGACACCCCCACCACAAAGCCCTCTCGCCGTTTATACTTGGCCAAGCGTTTAGCCACAACCTCTACTCCCTCATTTTTTAAACCTTTATTAACCACAATACTGCGCGAGTGAGGTAAGCGCCGGAGGCGTGGCTTAAGGTTACCAGCACAAGGGCGCGCCGTTACCGAGCCTACCTCCACTCCACCCAAACCCAACGCCGGTAAAATATTAATTAGTCTAGCATTATAATCAAAGCCGGCCGATAAAATAATTGGGGTTTGATAAGTTAAACCATCCACCGTCACGGCTGCTTTAGATTCACGAGAATTATAAAAATAATCAATTAGCCAAAACCCCGGTTTAAACCAGCCCAAAAATTGGCCCAAACTGATAAATATCTCATGCACCCCCTCGGGTGGGAAGAGGAAGAGAATCGGTTTTAAAATCCGAGTATATAAATAATCCACGCTCCTATCCTAGCACCAAGCTACGCCCGGGGCCACTCTAAAATTTTACCCGCTTCAATCTCTACTTTATTAACCGGTTTAAGTTGTTTAATTTGACTAGGTGTCAAAATTTTAAAGTGTGGTGAGTGATCCAACTTTTTATCTAAGTGCCACAAATCCTCGCTGGCCGTAATCCAACTGCTGCCCAACTTACTTAAATCAAAGGGGGCCGAGTAGGCGCGCAAAGTTTTGGCCCCGGTTTTAAAATCAAAATACTCGTTAAAATAAGACAGCGCCAGCTCGCGCGGCGTTTTATAAATCGCATCACGATACCGCAAGACCGCATGATTAGTCTTACTAATCGCGCCCCAGCAACCAGACTTTTTAAATAAAGTGACCACATGCTCCTCATCGGTGGGCACGGTTTTAAAATCCATCAGGAGTGGCGTTTGACCTTGCAGCCACAAAACAGCCGCGGCCAAGAGTGCGCCCTCAAAACAGTGCGCTGTGCCCGCCTTAAGCACCCGTCGTGGACTCATTAAACCCTCACCCTCGTGCTCATAATTAAACGGTAAGGAGTCTAAAAAATTTTGGATTTTAGCCGGCGTATTAAGAGTGCGTAAAAATTTTAACTCCTCTTTAGTTAGATCAAACATATTTTTAGCATTATACACAAAAACCATCCGCCTTAGGTGAATGGTTTTTGGAGTAAAAAGACAATGATGATTACATCATGCCGCCAGCGCTGCAAGCGCGGCAGTTCTTTTTGTGGGTAGCTAACTCATAGATAGCAGCTAAGGCCACTAAGATGTAGACGATCTTAGCAATAGAACCAGCGCCAAAGATAAGCTCGACTACATTGTAGCCAAGAGCATCAAGGCCCCAGTTTAAGCCACCAACTACCAACAAGATAAACGAGATAATGTGAAGACCCTTCATATAATATAAGCTTTTAGTTTTAACTTAGGGGTTTTCGACCTTAAGTTAATTATAACTCTCGGTTAAAAACTAGCTACTTTAATATCCACACTCTTAGCGATAGCGGCCATCTAAGCCGTAGTAGTAACTCGCTCTAAAAAAGACAACGATCAACAACCCGATAATATAAATGATATGCTCATCTACCAAAAGCGAGTGATCCCCCACATAAGGGAAGTGGACACCCGGCAGATAATAAAGCGCCATCAACACCACTCCAAGCAAGGCTGACCAGCGCACCCATAAACCCAAGATTAAAGACACACCGAGGAGCACCAAGCCCCACTCATTAAGTAAATTGATCCACGGTAAATTGGTGGGTAATAAAAACCAGTGATAAAGCTCGGGTAAGACCTTAGCCGTTTTTAAAAAGCCCTCTGCACTCCACTTAGGATCCATCACTTTAATAATGCCGGCATAAAGGAAGAGCCAACCCAAAGTGAGTCGTAACAAAACGAGTAAACTTTTTTGAATCTTAGACAACTTAACTTTAGTTTAACACTACTTCTCACTCACTGTTACACTCTCCATGGTAACTGGGGATAAAGGTTTGTCGCCACTGTCTTTAGCCACTTTAGCAATTTTATCGGCTACCTCTTGGCCAGAGATAACTTTACCGAAGATAGAATAATTATTAGGCAAGGGATAATCCGCCACCATAATAAAAAATTGCGAGCCGTTAGTATTGGGGCCCGAGTTAGCCATGGCCACCACGCCCTTTTTATAACCGGCCTGATAAGAAGGGGTGGCCGGATTTAACTCATCGGCAAATTGATACCCAGGCCCACCGCGGCCGGTGCCGGTAGGGTCGCCACCTTGGATCATAAAACCATCAATCACCCGATGGAAGATCACTCCATTATAAAAACCCTTACTCGCGAGATCGATAAAATTCTTGACCGTGTTGGGGGCATCGGCATCGTAGGTCTCAAATTTAATCTCGCCCAAATTGGTTTTAATGGTAACTAAGTGACTCATATTTTTAATTGATTGATTAGATGAATTATTAAAATTAATTGCCGTTGACGACGAGGCCACCAAACTCTCCCCCACTACGCTTGGCTCGCTAGACTGGTAACTAAAACCGTACCAAACTAAACCCAAAACCACCACCAACGACCCAATAATAACAAAAGTTTTCATGCTCGCCATTTTACTACAAATTTTAAGTAAAACAAAAACCGCTATGTTAGATATAATATTTTTAATATATCTAGGCGGTTTGTCTCGAGTAAAACTAAGTTTATATAGCTTTATTCGATAGTTTTGGAAAAGCAAAGAACAGCTAGCCGTGAGAGAGGGATTTTTGATCTATTGCTCCAGTCCTCTTAAACGACCTGTAGACGGACTGAAACGGGTAATACTCCACAACGTAAATCTTTTGGTGTGGCTGGATCTTTAGATTCCAAAAAATACCGTTGCAACGGACAAGGATCGTGGTGTTGGCATCACCTTTGGAATTTTTAAACCAAGAGTGACCAATGTGTCTTACCCAAACATTAGTGTGCAAACACGACCATGACCCAAACTTGGCAAACCACAAGATTTTGAACGTTTTGGTCTGACCTTTCGTCGGCCAACTGGTTGACCAGTAGACATGTTTGCCAGAGTTATAGAACGCGGCAATGACCCTTTGTTCAGAATAGAACTTGGGCAAAAACGGTGGCGGTGTCCAAAGAGTTATCTTGTTTACTCTATTTCTCCCGGGCATCCATTTTTCAAGCGAATGATGTTTTGGTCTAACTACAACATCCACAACAACCTCCTAACCTTGGGTTTAATAACTTTGGACCATCCAAAGCCCTTACCATCTGGTTTTAATTATACACCTAAAATACAGGTATGTCAAACAAACTTACGAAACCCTAATTATCAAAAATTTTGATTAAGTAAGTATCAATCTCGCGTTGGTCAAGGTCATAAAAGTGCTTACCTTGGGTATGGAGACGAGTAGCCAACTCCACTCCCACAAAGCGCCAGTGCCACGGCTCAAAAACATAGTAAGTATTATTCTCTGGGTACGAGAGGGTAAAGCCCCATTGATGAGCATGATCCTTAAGCCAAGTGTAAGAATCGGTTTTATCAAAACCAGTTAAAGTGCTG
>CAZIEN010000042.1:4127-4918 GCA_964538315.1 uncultured Candidatus Saccharibacteria bacterium | reverse complement strand
GTGTGTGGGCCTTTGATTCGGAAGCGCATGTCGTCGCGCCGATGACACGCCTGAGACGATAGAAAAACGGCAGAATATATTCGAGGCGAGTTTGCCTGGGATCGTGCAGGCTTTACAGGAGAATCGAATCCCTATCTTGGAGCTAATTGCTTCTGGCAGTCCAGATGAGGTCTTTAATCGAGTGAGTTGTCGGTTGCAAGAATTTATGACCGAATCAATTGTTGATCCGGCTACGACGCCGGCCGCTCGTCATGGCCAAGCACAACAAGTTTTTGTGCCAGCCACCTCGATGGGGTAAGGTCTCTATTTTCTACCGCGCGGATACCTTAGGGTGGCCGCGCGGTATTTTTGTGGTATAGTTAAAATGATGTCTAAAACATTGGTAATTATCACTTTAATCGTCTTGGCGGTGGCCAGTTTGGGCTCATTTTTCACCATGAATGGGATGAGTTGGTATCAAACTTTAGTTTTACCTAGTTGGATCCCGCCATCATATGTGTTTGGCTTGGTGTGGACGATTATTTTTATTTTAACCGGCATGGCCACTTACAATATTTGGACTAGGTATCAGCCCCGAGATATTCGTTTTTGGCTCATTGTGACCTTGCTAGTTAGTAACGCTATCCTCAATGTTTTGTGGAGCTTTTTGTTTTTTACCGAGCATATGTTGGGGGCGGCCACTATCGGCGCTGCGGCTCTAGTGGCGGTAACAGTGTTCACTAGTTTTTTGGCTTGGGGGCCAGCGCGGCGGGCGAGTGTGCTCTTATTGCCATACGCCGCTTGGGTCACCT
>CAZIEN010000042.1:0-4117 GCA_964538315.1 uncultured Candidatus Saccharibacteria bacterium | reverse complement strand
TGCTACTTATTTATCTTATATTGTGTGGTCGCTTAATTAAATTTTAATTTTATGGTTTTAACTACTCATGCTGTGGTTGGAGGCGCCATTGGCCGACTCCTCTCTACTAATCCGATCCTCGCCTTCTTTGTGGGCTTTTTTAGTCACTTTGTGTTAGATATTATTCCGCATTGGGATTATCCATTGCAGTCCAAGGTTAGTGATAATCGGGGTGTTAATCAACTCCACTTCAAAATTGGCTGGCCAGCGATTATCGACTTTAGCCGCATTGGCTTAGACTTATTAATTGGCTTGGCTCTAACTTACTGGCTTTTCCCCACCACCAGTACTAGTTGGTTGGTCTCGAGTGTGGCTTGGGGTGCCTTTGGTGCCGTTTTACCAGATGCTCTGCAATTTGTTTATGCGCAGTGGCGGCCGCGCTTTTTAGCCGGCTTACAACGCTTCCATCATTTTATCCATGCCAAACAGGATTTAAATAATCGCCCGGTTTTAGGAGTGACCTTACAATTATTACTCATGGCAGCGGTGGTCATTTTGGTTAAGCTCTCGGTCTCCACCGCTTTGGGCCCGATGCTCGCGGCGCTGGCGACCTTGTTTAAATTTAAAGATCTGCTCGATATTTTAATCGTCGCCTCAATTATGTATTTAATCCTGATTTTTATCCGTCGGACCAAATCATTTTTTATTGTAAACAGTGTGATCTTACTCTCGGTGGTGTATTACTTGGCGCGCTACTTTGATCTCTCGCTTACGCGGCAAGCCTTCCAATCGATCTTTACCTTCTTTTTGGTGATCTTTGTGATCGTCTTCCAGCGGGAGATTAGACGCTTCTTTGAGTGGTTGGCCTTCTCTCGCACTTGGCAGTTAGCCAGCGTGACCTCCGGTGATGCTCTTACTTTATTAGTGCGGACAGTTAATGATTTGGCTCGTAAAAAAGTCGGCGCCATTATTGTGATCCCCGGTGAGTATCCGGTAGAGCGTTTAATGGAGGGTGGTAATTTATTAAATGGTCAGCTCTCAGCACCGCTCCTCTTATCTATTTTTGACCCCACCTCACCTGGCCACGATGGAGCCGTGCTTTTAATCGGAGACAGGGTGCGGCGTTTTGGTGTGCACCTACCACTCTCGGAGAATGTGTCCGCCTCTAAAGAGTTTGGCACCCGGCACCGCGCGGCGGTGGGTATTACTGAGCGCACCGATGCCTTGGCGATTATTGTGTCGGAGGAGCGAGGCACGATCTCGGTGGCCGAGGAGGGTAAACTGGAGACTTTAACTGATGCTAACGCCCTCCTCGAGCGGCTGAAGCGCTTTATTCAAGAAAATACGCCCGATGAAAATGAGGATAATATTTGGTACTTCTTGTTGGTAAAAAACTTTTGGATTAAACTCTCGGCCTTCCTCATTGCGGCCGTTTTGTGGTTTGTATTTGTCTTCCAAATCGGTGTGGTTAATCAAGATATTAAAGTGCCGCTCGAGTTCCGCTTTGTGTCTAATGGCCTGGAGATTAGTGACTTAAATGTTAATAGCGTTAACCTTACTATATATGTCTCTAACCGTGATTTAATCAACTTCCAGCCCGAGCAAATTAAAGTGGCGGTAGATCTCTCGGGCGAGTCGGCCGGTTATCATGAGCTCTTACTCGATCAAGACAATGTGGCTCTCCCTACTTACTTGTCGTTGGTAAAAATTGAGCCGCGTTATATTAACTTTAATTTAAAGAAGCAGAAGAATTAATATATGGATTTTTTTAGCGTTCTAATCTTAAGTTTAGTGGAGGGGGTAACGGAGTTTTTACCCGTCTCCTCTACTGGTCACCTGATTGTGGTCTCGCGCTTCCTTAATTTACCGCCGACCACCTTCTTAAGTAGTTTTAACTTAGCTATACAACTAGGAGCGATTGGTGCAGTAGTGTTAATTTATGGCCGGCGCTTACTTAAAGAGGGGGAGTTATGGAAGAAGGTGGCCGTGGCCTTTATCCCGACTGGTTTAGTTGGCTTTACGCTCTATAAATTAATTAAGGGTTACCTGCTCGGCAGTGTGGGCGTGGTGGTGTGGGCGCTGGCCCTGGGCGGTGTGGGGATTATCTTGTTTGAGAAGTGGTACAAGCGCCACCGACAAATTAAAGAGGATCTTAATCACATCACTTACAAGCAAGCTTTTTATTTAGGCTTGGCTCAAGCCGTCTCTATTATCCCAGGCGTGTCGCGCTCGGGGGCCACTATTATTGGCGGCTTGGCCATGGGCCTGCCGCGCTCATTGGTAGTGGAGTTCTCCTTCCTCCTCGCGATCCCCACCATGACCGCGGCCGTGGGTTATGACTTATTTAAATCGGCGGGGAGCTTTAATGCTGGCGATTGGCACTGGCTCCTACTGGGATTTATCCTCTCTTTTGCTGCCGCCTGGGTAACAATTAAATGGTTGCTTAATTTTATCAAAAACCACGATTTTACCATCTTTGGCACCTATCGCGTCCTCGCCGCCCTCATTATCTGGTGGTTATTGCTTAGCTAGGGGGTCTTGGTATAATAAAAACATTATGGATAATAAAAATTTGTTTAATTGGGCAGCGATTGCGTTAATGATTACCTTAGCCGTTTCCGCCTTGTGGTACACCTCGTCTTACAGCGAGTCGATCCAACCAGGCTCCTTTAGGAGCTTTGGCGTTACAGGGGAGGGTAAGGCGGTAGTGGTACCCGATGTGGCGCGTTTTACCTTTGGAGTAATCTCCGAGAGTAATGGCAAAGATATTGCCAAACTCCAAACCGACAACACCACTAAGATGAATAAGATCATTGAGGTGATTAAAAAGGCTGGAGTTGATGCTAAAGATATTAAGACCGAGGATTATAATTTAAATCCTCGTTACGACTACTGTAATAATCCAAATGGCGTGTGCCCGCCAGCGCAAATTGCTGGTTACAGTATTAACCAAACCGTCTCGGTAAAGGTGCGTGACTTTAGTAAGGTGGGTGGCTTACTCTCGGCGGTAGTTAACGCTGGCGCCACTAATATCTCTCAGGTGGAGTTTACCGTTGATGATATGGAGAAGGTTAAGGATGAGGCTCGTGCCGCGGCGATTACTCAAGCCCGAGCCCAAGCTAAGGCCACAGCCAAGGCTGGTGGCTTCCGCGTGGGTAAGCTCCTATCTTTAGAGGAGACGAGCAATCCTGTCCCTTACATGTCTTATGATAAGTTTGGCCGGGGTGGCGTAATGGAGGCTGCGGCGGTAGCGGTGCCGGCGCCTAGTATTGAGCCTGGTCAAACCGAGGTTAAGGTCCAAGTAATGCTCCGCTACGAGATTAATTAAAACCCTTTGCATTTAAGGTAAAAAGCGGTTATACTCCTTGTTCTATGTATCAGAAAAAAACCAAAATTGTAGCCACGATTGGCCCGGCCACCGCGGATGAAAAGGTCTTAACCAAATTAGTGGAGGCCGGCTTAGACGTGGTGCGTATTAACTTCTCGCACGGCGACTTTGCCGAGCATGAGCCTAAGGTTCTCCGCGCCAGAGCGATTGCCAAAAAGTTGGGCAAGCCCGTGGCCGTGCTCCAAGATCTCTCGGGGCCCAAAATCCGGATTGGCGAGTTTTATCAAGAGCGAGTAATGCTTAAACCGGGCTCCACTTTTACCTTAACGACCAAAAAGATTGTGGGTGATGAGACCAAGGCTTATGTTAATTACGCCAAGTTACCCAAGGAGGTTAAAAAGGGCGGGATCATCTTTTTAGACGATGGTAAAAAGAAGTTGGTGGTCGAGAGTACCACTGCCGATAGTATTAAGTGTAAGGTTATTGTGGGCGGTGAGACCAAGGGTCGTCGCGGCGTTAATGTGCCGGGCGCTTATCTATCCATTAGCTCGCTCACCGAGAAGGATCGTGCCGACCTCGAGTTTGGCTTTAAACATGAGGTAGACTTTGTGGCGCTGTCGTTTGTGCGTCGAGCCGAGGATATTGCCGAGTTGCGCGAGATTTTAAACAAGCGCGATAAACGGATTAAAATTATTGCTAAAATTGAGACTCAAGAGGCTGTCGATAACTTAGACTCTATTATTAATGAGACCGACGGTGTGATGGTGGCTCGTGGTGACTTGGCTATTGAGGTGCCCGCCGAGGATGTGC
>CAZIEN010000041.1:0-5228 GCA_964538315.1 uncultured Candidatus Saccharibacteria bacterium | reverse complement strand
ACGCCGCCCTTGTGCAAACTAGCCGGATTGGCCCAATATTTTTGCTCGGCCTCACTAATAACCCGCTTAACAGCATGGTCAAGCGGCGTGGCGGCGGCAGTATCTAAGTAAATTGGCCTCATCTTGGCAGTCTACCGATTTTAGGCTATAATTTCAAACACTGTGGACTTCTTACTGACTAATGCTTTGGCCTTAATTGGGGCCGCCATTGTGGTGGTCCTTTTAATCATGATCTTCCGCCTCGAGTGGCGTTTAAACAAGATTATGCGCGGCAAGGGCGCCCGGGACTTAGAGGAAGTGATTACCAGTCTCAGCCGAGAGACCGATCGTATCCGCGAGAAGGTAATTGAGATTATTGGTGCTCTCCAAGACTTAGACGGCCGCTTGCGTAAAAGTATTCGTCGCGTGGAGACGGTCCGTTTTAACCCCTTCCGCAACGAGGGCGGTAATCAGAGCTTTGCCACGGCCTTTTTAGATGATACGGGTGATGGCGTGGTAATCTCTAGCCTCTACTCACGCGATAAGGTTAGCACTTATGCCAAGCCGGTTAAAAAGCTCCGCTCTGAGTACGAGTTAACCCGCGAGGAGCGTGAGGCCATTACCAAAGCGGCTAAATCCAAACCCGAACAAACTGATGAAAACTAATGATGTAAAAACACGGCCGCCGATTGTGGTGGTAATGGGTCATATTGATCATGGCAAATCCACTTTGCTTGATTTTATCCGTCAGACCAAAGTGGTAGAAGGTGAGGCCGGCGGCATTACTCAACACTTAGGCGCCTATGAGGTAATTAAAAAGACCAAGGGTGGCGATAAACAAATCACCTTCCTTGATACGCCTGGGCACGAGGCCTTTAGTGCTATCCGTGAGCGCGGTGCGATTATTGCTGACCTGGCAATCCTCGTAGTCTCCGCCGAGGAGGGTGTTAAAGCTCAGACCTTAGAGGCCTTAAACTCCATCCTCACGGCCGGTAAACCTTATATTGTGGCAATTAATAAAATTGATCGGCCTAATGCCAATGTAGAGCGAACCAAACAAAGCTTGGCCGAGAACAATATTTTAGTCGAGAGTTATGGTGGTAAAATCCCCTCGGCCAACATCTCCGCTAAAACTGGTGAGGGCGTTGACGACTTACTAGACTTAGTTTTACTCGTGGCCGAGTTAGAAGATTTAGACGCACCCACCACCGGCTCCGCCGAGGGTTATATCTTAGAGGCCGACCGCGATCCGCGCGTGGGAGTAACCGCCACTTTAATGGTGACCAGTGGTGAGTTAAAAACCGGTGACTTAGTGGTGAGTAAAAACCAAGCGGTTAAAATTAAAAAATTAGAGAACTACCGTGGCGAGATGGTTAAAACTACTCCCCCCTCCTCCCCCGCCAAAGTTTATGGCTTTACTGAGATCCCGGCCGTGGGTGAAATGTTTAAAACTTTTAGCGATAAAAAAGCGGCTGAGGCCGAGGTAGAGAAAAATCAAAATAGTCCGGCCGAAGTTAAAACGGCTAACCCCGAGACGGCGGTCCACTTTGTGCCGGTAATTATTAAGGCTGATGTCTCCGGCTCACTGGATGCCTTGCGTAAAGAGGTGGGCAAAATTGCCATTGCCGACGCCGCCTTCCGCGTAGTGAGTGAGGGCTTAGGTGCCGTGAGTGAGAATGATGTTAAACTCGCGGCCGGCGCCAACCCGGCGCTTATTACCGGCTTTAATGTAAAGGTAGAGAAGAGCGCCGCCGACCTCGCCGAGCGCCATGGTATTGCCATTAACACCAACAACATTATCTATAAATTAACCGAGTGGTTAACCGAGCAATTGGAGGAGAAGCGCCCTAAGCAAACCGTAGAGGTGGCCGCCGGTGAGGCCAAACTACTTAAAATTTTTAGCCAGACTAAAGATAAACAAGTAGTGGGTGGCCAAGTGGTAACCGGTGAGTTAAAGCGCGGTCGCGAGGTTAAGATTATGCGTCGCGGTGCCGAGATTGGTCGTGGCCGCATTACCGACCTCGAGCAAAATAAACAAAAAACTGGCACCGTGACGGAGGGACAACAATTTGGTACGGTAGTGGAGAGTAAGTGGACGCTGGCTCCCGGGGACACGCTCCAGACCTTTGACCTGGTGAGCCAGTAAAATTTTTGCTACTCTCTAAAGGGTAGGATAAGGCCTGGTGGCCAAGTGGTAAGGCAAGGGTCTGCAAAACCCTTATTCGGGAGTTCGATTCTCCCCCAGGCCTCAGGGCGCTTTGATAAATTTAATTTGCCCGGGTGGTGGAATGGTATACACGCGTGACTTAAAATCACGTGGCGCAAGCCTTGCGAGTTCGAGTCTCGCCCCGGGCACTGGTTGCCGAGCGGCAATTTAATATAGTAAGATAAATCATCCGCCCATAGCTCAGTTGGTAGAGCAGTCGCCTCTTAAGCGAACGGTCGTAGGTTCGAATCCTACTGGGCGGACAGGTTTTAAAAAATTTAGGGCGGGTGGCGAAATGGCAGACGCGCTAGCCTTAGGAGCTAGTGGAGCAATCCGTGGAGGTTCAAGTCCTCTCCCGCCCACACTGGTTTTAGGCTTAATTTTATGGCTTTTTCTATGCTTGACTTTTAGCCTTAAAGGTGATATAATAGAAGGTGAAAGGTGTTCTTTGACAGGTGAACTACAAATTTCCGCCACAGGCGGAAGGAGGCTTGAGATGAAATTTAATCTACTCAAAAGTTTTTGGGAAAAGCTGAAGAATAATTCGCAAAAAGAAGAACCCGAAAAGAAGATGAACACTGCCGGCCAGATAACTCTTTACCTGGTTGTTATGTTTATTTTCATAATTGTGCCACTAATCGCGTCATGGAACTTCTGGAAGTGGCAAGGAGAGGGTCTCAGTTCTTGGAACACGGGATTGGCAATTCTGATCGTGGCCATCTTTTATTGGTCACGTAGCATCAAAGTTGCCGAAGCCAATGAACGTGATCTGGTGACCTTCCTAGGTATAATTCTTTTCGAAGTGTCTGCTTTTCCGGTTTTTGTTCCTTGGGGGCTAAGTAAATTACTACGCTACCCACGAACTGTACAGGAGTTTGAATTGCCTGGTGAACCAGAGCAGATTTTCGACGAGAATTACCCTGATTCACACGAGATGAAGGGTCAAGAAAAACCTCTACCTAAGGAATTGACTCCTAAAGGTAAGGTTTATGTCAGGCCGATCAGAGTAACCTTTAAGGATCAAGATCCAGAGACTGACCCTGTGCCCGGCATACCGAAGAAGGAAAAAAGGGAAGCAGAGGAAAATAAAAGACCTAGTGAAGACCCACTCAGAAAACGAGTGGGGACAACAATCGGTTTTGTTATACCTTTTGAGGTGATTGATCCGTCAAAGTTCTATACTACCTTGGGGACAATCGAGGAAGCAGAGAAGCAGCTTGGTGACTACGCTACTGGCGAGATGACCAATTTGCTCTCAATCGGAACTGCCGATAGGGCTATGAGTTATATGGTCCCCATCGCCGAGGAAGTTACCAAGAGATTGATCGACTTCCTTAACCAAAAACACGGCGGACAACAAGAACCAGAAAAGGATTGGGGGATAAAGATCTACCCAATCCGGCTTAAACCAATCAAAACCTCACACAGCCTGGCCTCAGAGATCCAAAAGATCGCTGCAGCGGTAGCTGAGAATGAGTCAAGGATTATTAAAGCTGAAGCTGAACGAATTGAGCGTGAACAAAGAGGTCGTGGCGACGCTCTTGCCAGACAACTTCTGCTTGAAGCCGAAGCAATTGGTTATAAATCCCTGGCTGAAAAGTTAGAGATCAAAGAATCGGCAGCCGTGTTATTTATCGACGCTTTGCGCAAAGGTTTGGAATCTGGTAATCATTTCTTCTTCGAGGGAGAAAATAGTCTGCAAGGACTATTCGCTCGCTTTACCTCGATGCAGGGATTGGTCAAAACCAAAAACGAATCTTAGGAGAGAATGCTATATGTTAATAATTCTTTTACTACTGCTCATCGCTTGGGCAGTAGCCAACGAGACTTATCGCCGGGGGTTGTGGGAATTTAAAAGCCTCAGCCTTAAACGAAAAGCGACGACTGAACCTGAAAAAAATCAGGGAGACAAGCCAGTAGAGAAGAAGACTGACGAGAAGAAAAAGGAGAAGGACGACAAAAAGGGACCTAAAAAATTGGGCCCTGCGATGACCTTCTTCCTCTCTGTCGGGGTATGGATTGGGGTATGGGTGGCCATTTGGCTACTCACTCCCGATCTCTGGGGTTGGCTCAAAGCTAACCCAGAGACCTTTGGTGGGATCAATGTGATTGTCCTTTTGTTGGTAGGAATAGGATTCCTGCCCATACAAAGGATGTTCAAGGGATTGTTTGTCATCGGGGTTATTATGCTACTGATCACAAGCTCTACCCTGCGCGGTCCAGCCTGGTCGGCATACCACGAGGTAGCCACCAAAACCTCCCAAGTCAAAGAATTGACGAAATTCAAGACGGCAGGGAGGGCGGAATATCACTCCACTCAACCTAGCGCAGAAGCGTTGGATGAGTTGGCGGGTAAAGTGGTAGCTCCAGCTGATGGCAGCTGGAGCGCGGAGATTCCAACACCCCAGTACTTTAACGGAAACGTTAACAGTACTGCCCCAGTCAAAGCCCAGATTTTAAATGGGCAAGGAGTGGTGGTGCGGGAGATTGCCGACAATTCCCAGCCGGGAGTTCGGTTCGACAATCTACCGGCAAACCCGCGTTTCAGGTTTGCCTCCATAACTGGAGAGGCGGTCACCGTAACCGTGACCAAGTAGTTCACTTTGTGATAACGCAATCGCCACACCCGGAAGGAGTGTGGCGATTTTTATTTATCTAATTTTCTGCTCCTAGTTGCAACCAATAGTACTGCAGACCACATTTAGGATCCCGATAGCCGAGACCATTATAAAGAGTCCCACTACCCCCCAGACCATATGGTTTTTACCATCAGTCTTCTTCTCTATATCAGGGCTCATAGACTCCCAAACGCCATAGGCAAACATTACTATTGCCACGGCAATTAAAAGAGAGATGAGAGGATTAATAATAAATTGATTAATCTTCCCAATTATAGGGATACTGGTTGCCGCGTAAGCAATAGGAACAAACATATTGTTAACTAGCTCTTCCTTGGGATTTCAGGGATATTGCTTGGGTCTAGAGTGTTATTGAAGTTGAAGGTACCTACTAAGATATTTACTAAGCCCCACACCGAGATCAT
>CAZIEN010000040.1:0-5360 GCA_964538315.1 uncultured Candidatus Saccharibacteria bacterium | reverse complement strand
TTTGTTTAATTTTTAATTAAGATTTAAGCCTTAACTTCGCGGTGGCCTTGCTCACGCCAGAGAGCGGCGTATAAGCCACTCTCTTTAAGGAGGGCCTCATGAGTGCCTTGTTCTACCAGCTCACCTCTCTCTAACACATAAATAGTGTCGGCGTGTGAGATGGTGGAGAGACGGTGGGCAATCATTACCGTGGTTAACTCGGGGCGGTGATGATTAATTTTTTTAATCGTGTCGGTGATCTCCTTCTCGGTGAGGGAGTCGAGGGCCGAGGTCGCCTCATCAAAGACCACTAAGTCTGGCTCGCGCAGTAGCGCTCGCGCAATCGCCAAGCGTTGACGCTCACCACCCGAGAGTTTAAGCCCACCCTCACCAATCCGTGTTTGTAAACCTAAGTCTCCGCGCTCAATAATCTTTAAGGCTGAGGCTTGAGTTAAGGCCTTTAAGCACTCCTCATCAGTGGCCTCCGGTTTAACGAAGCGCAAGTTCTCCCCAATCGTCCCCGCAAAGAGCTGAGTCTCTTGCGACACATAACCAATCCGCCGCCTAAAGGCATCAATATCAATTTGTTTACTATCCACACCGTTTAAATAAATATGACCCTTATCTGGTTTATATAAGCCGGCGAGGAGTTTAATTAAAGTACTCTTACCCGCCCCCGATGGCCCCACAAAGGCCACTGTTTGCCCGCGGTTAATAGTGAGGGAGATTTGTTTTAACGAGTGATCCTCCACATTGTAGCTAAACGACACACCTTTAAACTCCAACTTCTCTAGGGGGCCAACAGGCGTGGCCGAGGCCGGCTTCTCCTCTGGTTTTTGGTTTAAAATTTGCTCAAGCTTATCCATACTGGCGCTAGTCTCTTGGTACGCGTTGGCCACGGTGCCCAACTCTTGGAGCGGGTTAAAAATAAAGAAGAGATAAATATACAGACTAAAAAACTCACCAAAAGTAATCGCTTGTTTAAAGATCAGCCACATCATCAGGAGGAGGATGAGCGAGCGCAAGCCGTTAATAATACTGCCCTGCATAAACGAGAGGAGGCGAATTTTTTTAATCTTGGCCAATTCTAAGCTTAAAATTTGCTCGTTGGCTTTATTTAATCGATCCGCCTCTTGCGTCTCTAAGCCCAAACTTTTTACCAACTCCACATTGCGCAAGGTCTCGGTGGTAGAGCCGGCTAGTGATGCGCCTTTAGTCACGATCTCCTTTTGCATCGCTTTAATCCGCCGGGTGAGGTAGAACATCGTGGTACCTACGGCTGGGATCATGAGCAAATACACTAAGCCAATTAACCACTGCACATAAAAGGCATAGGAGACCACAAAAATAATCCCGACTAAACTTAAAAAGATAATGTTAATAAACAGCACCATCAGTTGTTGCGAGTCGGCGCGAGCCTTTTGCAACTTTTGCAATAACTCACCGGAGCTTTGATCCTCAAAGCTCCGGTAGGGTAGCGAGAAGGCGTGATGCACCGAGGTCTCATAAAGCTCGGCCCCTACCTTTTGGGTAATCGTGCTCACATAATAATCTTGGAAGTTTTTAGCCACCCGAGAAACAAAAGCCACTGCCACTGAGGCGAGGAGTAAGGCAATAATCCCGGGGAAAAATTGTGACGCGGTGAGAGTTAAAGCCTTGCTGGCATAATTATCAACAATGAGGCGGAAGATCTGCGGGTCGAGGAGCGAGAAGACTTGGTTAATAACAGCCAGACCTAAGGCCGCCCAAATGAGCTTTTGTTGGTGCTTGAGGAAGTTTAAAAGTAGCTTCATAGCCCAGCATTATAGCATGGGGCTTGTTTTAAGGTAGAGCGGCTTTAAAGGCTTGGAGTGCTGCCGGACTAGAGTTAACTAGCCAGTTCTGCTCTTTGTTAGCATTAAACCAGACCCAACCTGCAATATTAGGGTTTTTGGGGATTTGGACCGTGAGGGCATCAGTGATCCAAGTTGCTTTTTGACTACCCTCCGCCGAGGCCATAGAGAGAAGATAAATGGGTTTGTTATAAATTTTAACTTGGTCTAAAGCGTTGTTAAAAACCTGGCTAAATGATTGCCAAGGGTTATTAAAGTTAAAGCCATCAATAGCCACATAATCCACATAATTGTCTCCGGGGTAATAAACACTAATGGCATTGGCGGTAGTGTTAGGCTCGGAGGTGCTGTTTACATCCCAAGCAAATTTAACATTACTTACACCACCAAATAAATCATGGATATGACGCCAGGCGGTAGTAACTTTAGTTGGGCTATTGCCTGGAGCTGTGCCATCCCAAGGATCCCAGTTGCCGTTCATCTCGTGGAGAGGGGCTAATATAATTGGTCCGCCGTAAGACTTGGCGGCAGCGGCAAAACTTTTAATATAAGTGTCGTAGTCACCATTGTTTATTTGGTCTAAGGTCGCGCCGTATTGCTCCCAAAAAATGACGAGAGTTTTACCTTGATCTCTTACACTTGGTCCATACTCGCTAGGGAAGATGCCATTACTTGACCCCCAGCCTATAAAAATAGCTTGTAACTTAATTTTTTTACCAACTAAAGTTTCAAAAGCACTGGTGTCATTAAGGGCATCACCAACATAAGCCCCCCACTCAATGGGTCGGCTAATAATTGGCGGGGGTGGGGTGATAACCGGTGTGGAGGTTGGAGTAGTACCAATCACTTCTGCACTACCGCAGTTTATTACGGTTACTTTTTTACTGGCGGGAGTAGCTAGTAAGCGACTACCACTCCAAGCTTTAACCCGATAAGCATAATCGCCTAAACTATAATTAGTGGTCCAAGTGTCATCAGTTTTAGTAAGAGTATTAGACTCACCAGTTACCTCCCAATCGCTGGCCCAAGGGTACTGTCGCTCAAGGGTATAATTTTTAGCTTGGCTGGCACTAGTCCATTTAGCGGTAATTTTAGGTAAACCATTTTGGCACACTAAACTTAAATCGGTGATCTGGAAGGAGTTGTTTTTGACTGGAGTCTTTAAACCTCGGTTAACAATAGCTGTTTGATCAATAGTTGAGTTAACCCAAGGCAGGTGGCTAATTAAGAGCCAGCCTAAACTGGTTAAACCCGCTAAGGATACCAGGACCCACAAGGGGTTAAAATGACGCTTCTTCCGCATAAAAGGTCCTAAAACTATAACAGAGGTCATTACTACTGTCTAACTCCCACCAAGAGCAATTAGTTACCCCTTTAGTATTTAATCAAATTGTGTTAGAGATGTAAGCGATGAAATTTTCGATCATGATCCCTTGTTACAACGAGGAGGCGACCATCCGGCGCTGTGTGGACTCCTGTCTTAATCAGAGTCGTCCGCCCGAGCAAATCCTTTTTGTTAACGACTCAAGTAAAGATCGAACTCTCGAGTACCTGCAGAGCTATGGTGACAAAATTACCGTTGTTACTACACCCAAAAATACCGGCAATAAAAGTTCGGCCCAAGAGTATGGCCTCCAATTTGTTACTAGCGACGTGGTTATTACTAGCGATGGTGACACTATCTTAGACCGAGAGTTTGTGGCCGAGATGGCAAAAACTTTTAAAGATCGTAAAGTGGCGGCCGCGGGTGGCTATGTGCGGAGCTTAAAGCATAATTGGCTTACCCGCTGTCGAGCCCTAGAATATACAATCGGTCAAAATATCCATAAGTTGGCCCAGAGTGAGTTGGGATATATGTTTGTGATCCCCGGCGCCGCCGGCGCTTTTAAGGTTAAGATATTTAGGAAGTACTTAACCTTTGACCACGATACCATTACCGAGGATTTAGACTTTACCTACAAGCTCCATCGTCATGGCTTTAAAATTGCTTATAATCGTCGGGCGATTGTTTTAACCCAAGACCCGGCCGATTTAAACTCTTACATTAATCAAATGCGTCGTTGGTTGGGTGGCGGCTGGCAAAACTTGCGTAAACATTACTCTTTAGCTATCCGTCCTCGTAGCTCTTTGGAGTTGTCACTTATTTATATTGAGGGTCTAATTACCTCGGCCTTACTATTTTTATTGCCCTTAATCAATTTACGCTTAGCTTTATGGGCTAATTTTTTCCTCTTATTTTTAGCGTCATTTTTGTGTAGTATATATGCGGCCATTATTGAGCGTCGGCCCGACTTAATGCTTGCCCCTTTTGGCTATGTCTTTTTAACCTACATTAATGCCTACTTGTTTTGGGAGCAGTTTATTAAGGAGATTGTGTTAGGTCGTAAAAATTTAGTCTGGTTTAAGCCCGAGCGGATTAGTATTTAATTGGTAACCTTTGACTTATGAACGTTTTTTCTTTACCCTTAGGCCTATCTTTTACAATCCATGTCGTTATTATTGGCTTGGCCAAATTGAGACGAGTGGTTAAAAGGTTTTATCTGAAGCGACGATATTTATGGCGCAACTTCCTAAAATTTCTAAAAAAACTAAAAAGAAAATATTGGCTTGGTCGGAACTTGTTTTGGCCCTCAGCATTATAATGTCGACCACCGTAATAACTGGGGGAGTATTTGTAACTATTACTTACTTTAGTGTAGTAGACGATCATGCTAATTGGCGCTCGGCCGCCGCTGTGGCTAAAAGTGTTGACTGGGATTTAGCTTTGGATAAAATTAAAAACTTGGCCCCTCAGGCGTCGGCTTATCAAACAACAATCAATCAATGTCGTCCATTGGTTGACATTAATCAACCCCTAACGGTAAACTACCCCCAATCTCATGACTAAATTATTTAAATCTAACTGGATCATCGGCCTCCTTATCTTGGGTGTTTTGTTGGGGGGAACCACTGTTTTGGCCTCCAACTTTAAACTCTTTAGCTTTTTAAACGGTAAGGGCAATAGCCAAGTAGCGGCGGTGGGAGCCCTGGGTGGCAATCAGTCTACCTCTACGCCTGCCTCACCAGTTGAAAAAACTAGCCAGTCAAAAGAGTCTTTACCCGTCTCACCTTTAGCTAATTTATTGATCCCAGCAGTTAATCAAGGGGGGATTGTTAATAGTTTGGTGGCCAGTGCTCAAACTAATATCCCCACCATCGTTAGTAGCGGCGGCGGGATTGCTTATAATAATTCCTCCCGCTCTGTTGACTCGGGGTCGACCAATTCTTCAGCCAATAACTCCAACAATAATCAGTCAGATCAGCCGGCCGCTACCTCCACTGACCCGGTGGCTACCAGTACGCCACCTTTTGTTCCGGTTAATTTAATTATTAACCCCTCGGTGACAGTTGATAACAACGGTACACCAGCCAACTGGCAACACGGCTCTTGGGGCAATAATCAAACCACTTTTACTTACCCAGTGGTTGGTCCTTATGATAATCAAGCGGTTAAAATTGCCGTCAGTAATTATGTGGACGGCGACGCCAAGTGGTATTTTGACGATGTTA
>CAZIEN010000039.1:0-5645 GCA_964538315.1 uncultured Candidatus Saccharibacteria bacterium | reverse complement strand
AACCTTATAACTATTTTTTAAATTAGATTGAGTCCCAAACGAGCGATAGGCCGAGAGGATTTTTAAATCCACCCCCTGTTTAGCGGCCGTGGTCATTAACTCCACCAAAAAGGGGTAGGCCTGATTTTGGAATTGGAGCGACTTACTTTTATCACTTAAATATTGAGTATCAACTAAGGCTAAGCTGGCCGGCACATAGTTCTCATTTAAAAAGAAGATTTTAGAATATTTAATTAGGAGCTCTTTATCAGTCTTGCGCAGTTTATCTAAAGTACTTACGGTACTGGCAATAGTGCCAATTTGATCGGCAAATTGATTGTTTTTAGTCTTCTCGGCATCAAGTGAGCCGGCCAAATTAACATTGATTTGGGTTAGGTTATCCACAGTAGAGGAGGCTGTTTGGAGGGCAGTTTGTAACTCCCCTACCCGGCCCGCCAGTTTAGATCGATCTTGATAGAGCCACCAATTACCGGCCAAGGAGGCCAAAATAAGCACTCCTCCCCCTAGGGCCACCAACTGCTCTTTGGTTAGTTTAGGCATAGCCAAAAGTATAGCATAGGTGATATATTTATAGCTCAGGCTAAGATGAGGTAAGGAATTAACAACTTAACCGTCACCATATATGGAAATAAAGCCTAAAGTAGCCACCATGTTTACGGCGGCGTATGACCATTACGCAAATGCCATCTTCCGCTATTGTTATTTTAAGACCAGTGATCGAGAGCTGGCCAAGGATTTAATGCAGCAGACCTTCCTCCAAACTTGGTCCTACCTTAACCGTGGTGAGGAAATACGAGATTTTAGGCCATTTTTATACCGCATTGCCAACAATCTAGTGGTGGATTGGTATCGGCAAAAGAAGGCTGACTCTTTAGATAATTTATTAGAGCAAGGCTTTAATCTCCCGGATCCCAAAACCAACCCTGAAGCCGAGGTTGAATTAGCTTGGGTATTTAAAGTTTTAGACCAATTGGAGGATAAGGATAAAGAGCTAGTTATTTTGCGCCAAGTGGAGGGTCTACCAATTAAAGAGATCGGCCAAATGATTGGGGAAAATGAGAACAACACCGCCGTTAAAATCCACCGGGCCTTGAAAAAATTGCGGGATTTATTAAAATTAAATAAAAATGAGTAAAAAATTTAAACGAGAGATAAAGCAGTTTACCAACACCTTAAATAGTGTGGCTTTAACTTGCGATGAAAAGCAGTCTATGCGGAAGCAAATTTTAGCCGAAGCGGGAGTGGTTAAATCCCCTTCTCGATTTTGGTCTCTTAATTACTTACGCGGCAGGGTAAAAGATTATATTTGTATGAAGATGGGCCCTATTGTCTCTAACTTAATAAATACCTACAAGGTCAGTTTACATAAATCTGTTCGGAGTCGAGCTTTTTAAGCCTCGATACAATACTGTAGTGTAATGTTTTAAGCGCTAAAACGCCTTCATATATGAAGGCGTTTTAGATTTATAAATCTTAATTTATTTAAATATATGTCAGAAAAAATGGTTTGTGACAAATGTGGAGGTAAAATGAGGAAAGTAGATGATAATACTATGGAGTGTTCAAATTGTGGCAATATAATGGAAATGAATGAAGAAACTGTAGCCCCCGAGGAAAATCCTGGATCTGAGACAAAGAAAAATGGCATCTAAAACAATCCTCAAACTAAGATTGGAAAAACAAAAAAACCCTTTATACGGGGATTTTTTGTTATAATTTTATTATGACTATCCCTACTCTCTGGTTAGATTTAATTAAAAAATACCGTTATTTAATTTTAATTAATGGCGGTATTTTATTAGCAGTAGCAATAATTGAGTTTTATATGGGGCGACTACCCCTTGGACCAGACGGCAAATTTGGCTGGTGGGATGGCAATGTTTGGGGTAGTGAGAACTCCCAACGCCTAACTGATGCCTACTCTTTATCTCACATAATCCACGGGATAATCTTTTACTTTGGTTTATGGTTAGTGGCTAGACGCTTACCCGCTCAATATCGGTTAGTACTGGCCTTAATTATTGAGGCCGGTTGGGAAATTTTAGAAAACTCGCCTCTTATTATTAACCGTTATCGTGAGACTACTATCTCCCTTGGTTACATGGGTGATAGTATCCTTAACTCAACTAGCGATATTGTTATGATGGCCTTGGGCTTTATTATTGCTCGTTATAGCCGGCTAACTACAACACTAGCTCTAGTTATAATCCTAGAGCTAGGCTGCTTATGGTGGATCAGAGATAACTTAACTTTAAATATTATTATGTTAGTCCACCCTATTGAGTCAATTAAGCACTGGCAAGAGCTAGGTCACACCCTTTAACTTAAAAGGTAAAGTGACTAGCAAACTTGCCCACCACTGGTAGCTCTTGTTGCTTTTTATTAACCACATTTACAATCCCCAAGATGGCCAAGATAATAGTGGCCAAATTAACTAATTGTAAGATTGGCCAGAGCATCCAGACCCACATCCCCAAAATCCAAATAATCGCTTCAATTACCAACAGGACTAAACCCTGCTTAATGTGGAACTTAACAAACGCGTCATCCTTAGCAGTTAAATACGGGATAATAACCAAGGGGCCCAAGTAAGCTAGTGCCCCCATTAATGTCTTGTTATCGACCTTAGGCTGTGTTTGATTGCTCTCCTCCATAAAATTTTTAAATTAAACTTAATAAATTAAGCGCGCTTTTTAGTGCTCTTTTTGTTTTTATTTTTGGCGGCCTTAGCGGCAAGCATGGAGTGCTTAACGGCTAAGCGCTTTTTAGTCTTAGGCGAGTGCTTGGACTTTTTGTGGCGTTTAACACCAGTTGGTCGTTTACCCATCGTAGTTTTAAATTATTTAATAACCCCTTTATTGTAACCCAAATTACCCCGCAACTCAATTAGTAAATTATAAGTTTGAGCCTTATCCCCAACTTAGTTTTTAACCTTGACAAAATGGTAATAATACGATAAACCTTAATCAGACGACTTTGTGCCCTAAAGGCACTTAACCGACCCCAGGGTAGCCCTGGGAGCTCATTGAGAGGAGAAAGAAAAATGAAACGTTTAATGGTACTTTTGACCACCTTGCTGGTGGTAATGCTGGTAGCTGCGCTCCCAGCGGAGGCCCAGAAGGGCAAAAGTCGCGGACCACGGAAGGAAAAGGTAGAAAAGCAGGAGAAGAGTCTCCTCGGCGACGGCTCTGCAGTGGCAGCCAAAAGTGGTACAACAACTCAATCGGCAGTCGAAGTAATCTCCATCCCCGCCGACCCCAACTTGCCGACATTTTTGATAACGGTCAAAAAACCGTTTGAAGTGTCAGCCCAAGACAGCCGCTCGGGTGGTAACATGACCCCCGGCGCCCCCAGTCAAAATTACTTTATATCTGATTGGTTAACCGCCACCTCGATCCAAAACCCACAAACCTGTAGCTGGGCCGAGCTTAACGAGGCCTACGGACGAGGAGTGGCGGCCAAAATGGCGACCGTGTTAAGTAAGGCGGGCAATGTCGCAATCATTAATTACGACACCTACCAACAAGACCCGGGCCGTTACCCTAACATCTTTGTAGTTGAGGGTAACGTCACCGATTTCACAGAGACGGATGGCTTGAATGAGCAGGTCCATGGCGCCGACAGCAAGATACCCGGCAAGCTCATAAACACGGTTGGTCGGATCATTGATCAGCCGATAGTGACCGGTCTCGGAGCCTTGGTAACGCAAGCCAACATTGGCAAGCGGACCAAAACCAGCACGAGTACCGGCATGGTCGGTTTGGACATCACTGTTACTTACATGCCAACCGGTCAGATGTGGTCCGATTCATGCCAGGGCACATTTACCACTGAGTCCGCAACCCAAATCAAATACGGTTTGGGAACGGAAAATAGCCGGGCTGAACAACAAGCCTCGGCTATTGGCCAAGCTGGTCGTGCCGCCCTAAACGACGCGACTGTCAAAATCTTGGACATCCTTAAACGCCAAGCGGCGCCAAAAATGGCGGAGGCAACCCCGTCAAAATGACGATTTCATTTTTCCTCCCGATTTTAAAGTTACCAAACCAATGATCCCGTTCGTGCCAGCCGGCCCGAACGGGATTTGTTTTTCAGCCAAATTTTGTCTCCCAAATCTGATCCCATTTAAGCGGCCCATCGCTAGTCCGCTCATAAAGAGCAATTCTGTCGAGCGGGATCACAATCGGAGATATTACGACATCTACTAAAAACTCCATCGTCTCTTCTTCAAGTTTAGAGAGTTTATTAAGGAGAGTAATGTGGAGAGTGTTCTCCCCGTCATACTCACCTCTCTCGCCAGTCAGTTCAAAAATCTGATCATGGAGATGGACCCACAAGTTGGCCAATCTTAAATTTAGACCTTGGATCGATAGAACCAAAAGTTCTGACCCAAAAAGTTGAGACCGACTAGTCCTCACTTCGATTGGACTCATCTCACTAGCCAGCTTGACCACCACCTCCTTTAACTGGTCCAAGGATAAATTGGTAACTGGCCGGTGCAAGGTGAGATGTGGCTCCATCGAGTGATAAATGGGATCGCGGCCAATACTACTGGCCAAAAAACTCATATTTCTCTTTAGATCCACTAGGGGCGGACCATACACAGGACAAGCGATTAAATACTTCATGTTCTACCCTCCTCTGCCTATATCTCTAGCAAAAAAGAAGATAAAAAGAAACCACCCCATCAAATATGCTACATTTATTAAATATGAGGGATGTATTTATGGAGCTATGGCGATTCTTCCTGGCCAGTGTGCGGGCCAGCTACTTTGGCGCCTTTTTGCTGGCCATCTTCCTCTTAACAAAATTTATTCCTGTCCCTTTTATTACTCGCTACGACTTTATCTTCTTGGCGGCGCTCACCTTCCAACTCTGTGCGCTCATTTTTAAATTTGAAAAACCAAGAGAATTTTTTGTTATTATCCTCTTTCACATCCTCGCCACTGGGATGGAACTTTTTAAAACCAACCCCGCCATTGGCTCATGGGCCTATCCAACCGTAGGGAGCGCCTTTTTTGTTTTAGGCACAGTGCCTCTCTTCTCGGGCTTCCTCTACTCGGCGGTGGGGAGTTATATCTCACGCGCCTTTACTAATCTTAAGTTAGTTTATAAAAACTTCCCTGCTTATTATCACCTGTGGTTAGTGGCGGGATTAATTTATCTTAACTTTTTTACCCATCACTTCTTCTATGACATCCGCTACTTCTTGTTCCTCTATGTTTTTATCATCTTCTTCCGCACTCAAGTCCACTTTAAGGTTTATCGTCAGGAACGACAGATGCCATTTTTAATCACAGTGTTTTTAACCGCCTTCTTTGTCTGGCTGGCCGAGAATGTGGGCACCTTTACCAATATCTGGCTCTACCCCAGCCAAGTAGCCCATTGGCACCTTGTCTCCATCAATAAACTTGGCTCGTGGTTCCTCCTCCTGATTCTTAGCTTCGCCCTGGTCTCTATTATTTATCGGGATAAACTAGAGCGCCGCGCCCTGGTCTAAGTCCATCTGCCTTTTAAATTGTCTACCAAATACCTGGCCCATCTCCATCTAAGTACCACTTATTATTTATCTCTACTATTTTTATAGTCTGGCCTGATGACGTTTTACATGTGGCAGAGATGTCTGTTTTTTCAAGTAATTGGAC
>CAZIEN010000038.1:0-5781 GCA_964538315.1 uncultured Candidatus Saccharibacteria bacterium | reverse complement strand
GCCACCGAGGGTGGCCGCGGCGAGGTGCTCGGGCCCATGCGCGTCTCCCTCTCCGCCCGCGAAAAGTCTCCCGATCCCTTTACCGTGGCGGCAATTTTAGGAAAAGAGGAAACGATTAAGAGATTAGGCATAAAATATAATTAACAAGAATGATTACCTTAAAAATATAATTATTGGAATAACTACTTTTATAATTGGCTCTATAATTGTAGGATTATTTAACATATATATACTAAATAAACCAAATATTACTTTATCACTTTCTACAGTCTATAATTCTGAAAATAACCAAACCTTGAGTATAAATGCTGTAAATAATAACTCATTTACAAATTTTCAAAAAGATTCTATTTCTTATGCTTTAGCCATTCCCTTGAACACCCTAAAGGATAAAGAAATAATAATAATGACTCCCCAAGGATCTGAACCAGTTAAAATGACTCTACTAAATGAAAATAGTGAAGGTAACCCAACTTTTGAATTTAAAGACGATAATGGGGTAAGGTTTACTTTTATAAATGGGACTATCCCGAATTTTTTATACAAAAAAACTTCGACAAATATACTAACGCTAAGAGGAGAGTTTAATAATGATGAAGTAAAAATTTGTATATTGTACAATACTCCTTTTGGTATGAGTCCAGATGTTAATATTAATTATAAAAAATACTTTTCTTTAAATACTTTTCTTGGCGACAAGAATCAAATCCTCAAAGAATTTTTATCTAACACTGAATGTCAGTCAGCGATCCCTACCACTGTACCCAACGGCGAGTCCGGCTTTATTTGAAGAAAAGTTTTATAAAACATGAAATATTGGTTTATTAGCGGGATACCGGCGGCGGGGAAGAGTTATTTAGCCAAAAAGGTGGCGGCTGATTTAGGCTTAGACTATTATGCTGTTGATGAATGGCGAGAGGAGCTAATTGATGACCCCGAATTGGGCAAGTGGGTTAAATTATTTTGGGAGGTAGATGAAGAAAAGTATTGGCAAACTACTTCTCCTGAACAACATTGGCAAAATTTAGTAGATCAGTCTGAGGCTTTGTGGCCCCAAATTAAAGTCAAGATTAAAGAGATACAAGATACTGGTCGTGGAGCAATTTTTGAAGGAGTAAATATTGTACCTCACTTGGCTAAAGACTTAGATTTTAGCGGTATAGTTTTATTAGGAGAGTCTTATGAGCAAATTTTAGATCGTAATAAAAAAGATCCTCGCTGGGGCAATACCGAAGAGTTACAAGTTGAAGAAGCTAAAGCTTTTTGGGAGTGGGAGCGACCTAAATATGAGTCAGAATCTAATCAATATGGCTTTAAAACTTTTTCTGGGCCCATGGAAGCAGAAGAGGAACTTAGAAAAATACTGGGTTAGTTTATTTGACTACTTATATTATTTTGTGGTAGAAAAGGGGAGGACAATAACTAGGAGGATGACTCATGTTTAAGAAAAAGTTACTTGTAATCACCCCCCCCCCTGATCGTCGGATTAATTATGGTCGTTAGCTTTTACTTCTACATGAAGTATATGCTGACCACCTTCGGTCTACCACTTTAACCGCCCGCCCGCCGCACCCCATTAGACCGCCCGAGCGGTCTTTTTTTTGTAAATAAAAAACACCCGGGGTGGATTGGGACCACCGCGGGTGTTATGAGGGTCGGGGAAGCTAGTTCTGGGGCTGTTCAGTTTTTGGTTTTTGTTTTGGTTTATTCTCGCTGCCGACTGTTTGGGTATTAACCACCCGAACACTCGTAGGGATGACAATGGCGTAGAGAATTGGTACGGCAATAAAAAACCCAACACAGTCCCAAAACCCCGGTGCCCGGTAGACTGTGGGGAGGAAGTAGAAGTACTTCTCCCCCAAGCCGAAGAAGGTCCAAATGATCCAAAACGGGATCGCTAAGCTAACCTTGAAGCCAAAGTCCATCACCCAGCCGACAAAAGGTATTGCATTTAACATCGACATCTCCTTCGTTGTGCTTTTTGTTAACTATTGAGCCTTCTGCATTATGCCAGATTTATGTAATTTACGCAAGGTAAGTTTTTTTATGGTAAAATAGGCCCACATGTCACTCAATAAGCAGAAGATTTTGGAATTAGAGAAAACGGGTAAGTATGTCTTCCACGGTTCAAATAATGGGAATATTGAGGTTTTAGAACCAAGGCAAAGTTATCATTTTAATAATCCAGAGGATTTAGAAGAGAAAGGTTCGCCCGATGGTGAGCCGGCGGTAGCGGCCACCCCTTATGCTGAAATTGCCATTTTTAGAGCAATAGTAAATGGAGGAAATATTCAATCTCATCACTTGAGTGGGTTTGGTTTTAAACAGAATAAAAAAGATCAAATGTACTTTAGTCTAGAACCAATAGAGGCAGTGAACGAAGCTTATGATAATAAAAAAGGTTTTGTTTATGTGTTTAATAAAGCTGACTTTAAACCCTATTTGAGAGACGGCCAAGCTGATGAAAGTGCTATGGAATGGAGATGTGATAAAACTATAAAACCGCTTGAGGTAATTGAGGTAACTTCGGCTGATTTAAGACCAATTGATAATATTGAGATTAATTGACCGGTATTTTTAAGACGACTATAATTGGTGGCAGAGGGGGATTAGGTCATGGATAAAAACAAAAAGAATTTGAAGAATGGTGACACTTACGTCTCGGGCGCACTTAAGAACTTGTTGGACGAGTGGTTAACTGATGGTCAAATCTTGGCGATCAAAAGTTTTGTGACAGTGTTGGTAGACTTGGATATCGACCATAAACTAGCACTTCTGTCAGTGGACGATTTTTTACAGGGCTTAAAGCCCAAGATCTACCCTGGGCAGCGCTTGGCCATTGCCCAAGAGATTGTCCGTTGTGTATCTCTCGCCACTTATGCGAGCGCCAGCGAGCCAATGATAGGCTCCGTATCCCTCAAGACCGCCTCCTAGCGGTCTTTTCTATTTGCTTGACAAATTTTGGTGGTTTGATATAATTAAAGATAGGTGAGTCGTTGCCAGTCAAACACTCACCCGGCTCGGTTGCCAACCCCGCGAATTGGGGTCCGGTACAACCACGTTTGGGCCTTTTATTTAAAAGGGCTGGAACATCCAAAAGTTATAGTGAGGGGTGCACCTCTTACTACGATGGAGCTCCCCAGAGCTCACCCGGATGGCCTAAAGGGTGCAAGCCTACCTCAAACCGGTGACAGAGGTAGGTCCAAAAGCGCAAGAGTCACCGACCAAAGTTGGGTCCCGCGTGCGTACGTTTAACGCCGCGGGCCCTTTTTATTTGACAAATTATTGATAATTATGTTATAAAGTAAGAGGAAAGAAAGGAGGCATAAATGCCTGAAAAAAATTATACCGGCCCAAAACAGCGTCTTGAGTCTTTTATTGAAGGCAGGAGAACTACTGGGAAAATGGATGAGAAGGACGAAAAGGAACTGAGAGATATTTTCACCGCTTTTATGGAGGTTGCGACTGAAAGTACTATCAGCTCCGCCTTCCGCGGTCTGCGTAACCGACGACCAAAAGGAGAGGGGTAATCTCTCCACTTCAAACAGTTTCCCGCCGAGCGAGTAATCGCGAGGCGGTTTTTTTGTTAGAATAGATAGGATGACCAAATGGTTTAAGTTAACCCTTAAATGGGGTGGGGGAGCAGCGCTAGTCTTTTTACTCCTCCTCGCCTCCTCTCACCCGGCTCGCGCCGGGATCCTTGATGACCTCAAGGCTAAAATTGATGACCGCCAGGGGATTATCCAGCGCCTAGAGGAGGAGATTAAACAATATCAAGGCGCGATCCAAAAGACCCAGGTGGAGAAGAACACTTTAAACACCGAGCTTAAAAAGATCGACCTCACCGACAAGCAACTCACCACCCAACTTAAAGTTACCGAGACCAACATCTCCTCCACCAACCTCACTATTAATAAGTTAAGCACTGAGATTAAAACTAAAGAGCAAGAGATAGGCGAGCACCAAGTGGCCTTGGGCGAGACCTTACGCCAACTGGCCGATAAAGATCAGGTTAGTTTAATGGAGGCGCTACTCACCTACGAGCGCACGGCCGAGCTGTGGGGCGACCTTGCGGTTATGGACCAGTTCCAAAGTTCGGTTAACCAGCGGATTGCCGGCCTCGACTCGGCCAAGCGCGACCTGGCGGCTAAAAAAGATCAAACCGAGGCCGAGCAAAAGCGCCTCGATGCCTTAAAAGATCAACTCGCGGATGAGAAGAAGATTGTCGCCCAAAATAAAAATGATAAAAACAAGCTCCTCACTGAAACTAAGAGCAAGGAGAAGGCGTACCAAGAGCTCCTCGCCGATAGGATGAAGAAGAAGGAGGCCGTGGAGTCCGAGATCGCCAGTTTAGAGTCACAAATTAAAACGGTAGTTGACCCCTCCAGCTTACCCTCCACTGGTAAGGGTGTACTTAAGTGGCCCTTGGCCAAGATTATTATTACCCAATACTTTGGCAACACCTCCTTTACCTCGGCTAATCCACAAGTTTATAACGGTAAGGGTCACAATGGCGTGGACTTTGGCACCCCGGTGGGTAGCGCCGTGATGGCGGCTCGCGGCGGCACCATTATGGGCTCAGGCAACACCGACTTGGCTTGCCCGGGCGCCTCGTATGGTCAATGGATCCTGATTAAGCATGATAACGGCCTCTCCACCCTCTACGCCCACCTCTCGGTCATTAAGGCTGTTACCGGTGCTAGTGTTAGTACTGGCGACCTTATTGGCTACTCTGGCAACACCGGCTACTCCACGGGCCCTCACCTCCACTTTACTCTCTTTGCCAGTGAGGCGGTGTCTATTAGCACCTTAAAGAGCCGAGTTAAGGGCTGCGGCACCTACACCTTACCCCTCAGCTCCCAAAGCGGTTACCTTAACCCGTTATCCTATTTATAACTTTAGTTTCTGCCCTAGTCTGTAATATAATAGGGGAATGATCAGACTTTTAATCATTATTGTGCTCATTGTATTGGTGCTTAGCTACTTCCACGTGGACTTGAGGGGGATTGTGGAGTCCCCGCAAGCCATCTCCAACTTTGTTTACCTCAAGGGGCTCCTCTTTGACCTTTTGGCTAAAATATGGCCTAAATAAAAGGGATCTTGCCCTTGACACTTGACTTTTTTATGTGGTTATGCTAAGCTAGTTGCAGGTTACACGTTATGGTTTACAGTCGGTAACCTTTAATCAAATCACTAAAAAGTATTAAAGCTAAGGTTCATACCTTAGCTTTTTGCTTTAAGTAAAGTTATTTTACAAACTATTCCGTTAGGTATTGCCGCCCTAATGACGATTACCTCACCGGTTAACTCCCACGCTGTCCTCATGGCTAATGTAGCCATGCCCCTGGTCCAAACCGTCCAGGCCGAGACGCCCAAAGAGAAGCCCGTTGAGGAGTTGATTAAGGACGAGGCCCAGGCCCAAGGTGTAGATGCCAAGCTAGCCGCTAAAGTTGCTTTCTGTGAGAGTACTTTGCGCCAGTTTGATAAAGACACTGGCAAGCCCATCCGAGGTGTTAAAAACAGTCAGGATGTAGGCGTCTTCCAAATCAACGAGTCGTATCACTTGGCTGAGAGTAAAAAGCTAGGTTACGATATCTACAGTACGGAGGGGAACATTGCTTATGCGATGTACCTGATAAAGAAGGATGGTTTCCGCCATTGGCAGTCAAGTAAGCCTTGCTGGAATGGAGAGAGCATCAACGAAAAGATGGCCCTTAACTAGGGCCTTTTTCGTTGGTCAAAATTAAGTGGTTTGTCTAAGAGCTATGTCGCAAAATCTAT